>DZBA01000292.1:0-1164 GCA_022729775.1 Anaerolinea thermophila
TTCCTGCGGCGACATAAATTTTGCCCTGTCATTACCAGACGCGCTGAAATTATCAAACGTCAAATGACTCAGTCGATCCAAATTGCTCAACGCGAATAAATGCGCGCGCGCAGACTCCGCGACATCCTTCGCGCGGCACACGCACGATTCCAGCCTGCCGAACTTCTCATGCCCAAGCGGAACATCCATGCGGACATATCCCACCCCGCCGCAATGCGGGCAGTTTGGGTCGCCGAGCGGCTTCACCATATTTTCAATCTCGGTTGATGAAGTCGGAGAACTCGCTATCCGTGTATCGCTTCGCATCTTTGATAACGTCTTGTTTATCTTTTCTTTCATCTTTCCCATTTTCCTTCCAGCGCTTCAAAATCGCTTCCACATATTTCCAATTGCGGACATTCCTGCCTGCCGCGATTTCAAATGCTTCCTGAATCCATTCGCCTGAATATTCTTTTTCCGCTTCGCGCAGCATTTCCGAAACGAGCGGGGTCAGCGCGCCGATATTTTCTTCATACAATTTGAACACATTGGATTTCATCAACGGCGCAGACATCATCCGCGCGGACTCGCGCCAGTTCCCTTTTGCAAACGCCTCCGCTGCCAGTCTCCCGCGCGGCGAGTTGAGGAAGTAAAACGTATCCGCGTCGTGCGTGGATTTGAGCATTGTCCCCCGCGCAAGGGCTTTTTCCAACCCGTTTTGAATCTGCTCCCCACCCAGCCCCAAATCTTTCTCCGTAAAATCGGTTTGACACAACGCGCGAAAATATCCCTCGATATGCTCAATGCGCCATATCGCGTATAGAGTCACCTTCAACTCCGCGATGTCGTCAATCTCATTCATCATAAGAAGAAGCGAATCGGGGATTTGGGTGAAGGTTTCTTTTGAGGTGAAGCCAGTGAAAGGGGGCATATTTTTTACGATTACGCATTACGTGTTACGTGTTACGTAATCCGTAATGCATAAAATTATTCGTTTGGCTTAAACGTCTTTGTCGCCGCATTTTCAAATCTTGTCAGCGCGCCACGGAAGACCAGTTCCACGCTGCCAACGGGACCGTTACGATGCTTGGCGATAATAATCTCAGCAACGTTTTGTTTATCGGTATCTTTCTCATATTGGTCGGGGCGATAGATGAACATGACGATATCCGCGTCCTGTTCGAG
>DZBA01000292.1:1264-4395 GCA_022729775.1 Anaerolinea thermophila
AAATCCGAAAGCACGGGACGTTTATCGGTGCGCTGCTCAACAGCGCGGCTCAACTGCGCAGCTGTCAACACGGGGACGTTCAACTCACGCGCCAGCACTTTCAAACTGCGCGAGATGTGCGAAACTTCCTGCACGCGGTTATCGTTGCGCGTGTCGCCGCCCATGAGTTGCAGATAATCAATGATGATCAGGTCAATGCCAAACTCCATGTGTAAACGGCGGCATTTGGTGCGGAGCTGCAAGGGCGTGATGGCTGGCGTATCATCGAGATAAATATGCGTATCGGAAAAAACTTCAATGGCGTGCGTGAACAATGCCCATTCGTTTTCCTGCAATTTGCCGTTTCGCAAACGGTGCGAGTCGATTCCCGTCTCTTGCGAAATCAAACGCTGAACCACCTGCTCATTGGACATTTCCAACGAAAAAATGGCGACGTGCTTCTTATGAGTCAAGCCCGCGTTTTTGGCAATGGAGAGAAGGAACCCAGTATTATGAACACATACGTCATTAGCGACAAAATTATGCGTGTCAGGAATGGTTAAATCATAAACCTGATTCACACCCATTGATTCAATGGAGACAATTTTGTCCCAATAAATATCGCTGGTTGCCAAATCAATCAGCCTTGAGTCGTCCAATGCTTCAGCCAATTGCAACAGGCGTCCGCGCGAAGGGGAGCGTTTGCCAACATGCATGTTGACTTTGGGCAAGGCGGTTTGAATTCCCGCACGATGAGCCAGACTAACCCACGTTTCTTCGCCCTTAACTTCGCGGATTGTTTCCCATACTCCCATGGGAATGGTGTCATTGTTGGTGTTGAATTTCGCTTGCAGGAATCTTTGGCGGAATGCTTCCAGTTTTTCTTCCTGACCAAAGATTCCAATTTCGTCCACAAATTTAAGCAGCGAAGGTCCATCGGTAATATCCAATGACCATGCAGTTCTGCCCATCACGGGGCTGTTGACCTTTTTAAGTCGAATGCCTGCAATGATTCCAAAGCGTAATAATAAATGCTGTAATTGGCGAATCATTTTTTCACTGACGCTGGCATAGCCAATTTCAGAAGCAGTCGCGGTTACCCATCCATCAGTAGCAAACAGGCGGTTTAAGAATAGCGCAAGTTGATATCTGGGAAGCGTAAAAATGCGGGCAGGAATATATTTGTGATGGCTGTCCAGTCCGTATATCCCAATCGAACGAAGCCATTCGGTTAATGGGTTTGTAACGCCCCGTCCGCGCCTGCCTTCGATATTCGTCACCGCAATATAAGGAGTGCGGTTTGCTGGCACGATATAATCCGCGCGAACACCGCCAAAAGACTGCGCGGATTTTTCAAAATCCTCTTTCAATGCTTGCTTGCCCACCGTAAACTCGGGAGAAGTGTGAACCAAACACCCATCACCGAGCAAATAGGCGAGTAATTTAATTTCACTTTCACGCATCTCCACATTCCCAAAAACGGGAATTTCACGCGGAACCGCAATGCGCTCCCCTACCGATAACTCCGATAGAGATTTCCAGCCATCCAATGTAAGGAAAGGATGTGTGGATGTAGATTCAACAGAACGACCGAGCGCAGTGGTGACTTTGTAAGTCGGTTTGAAGCCGTCATCGAGAAACCCGCTTGGGGAAGTAAAAGAGAGTTTATAGGTATCATCCAGCGTTAGAAGTCTCGCTGATTTTTTCTTGTAAATCGCCTCGATTGTAGAAATGCTGCCATCTTCCAAAATGATTTCCGAGTCAGCCGCCAAACATTTTCCCTGGCCAGGGCGCCCCGCAATAATCAACAAATCCGAAGGCTGAAGTCCGCTGAGCATTTTATCGAGGTCAATAAATCCCGTCGGCACTCCATGAATTTCTTCGGGACGTTTGGCGAGCTCGTCAATGCGGTCATAGTAATCGCTCAACACATCGGAGATCGGTTGCAGGTCATGCTTGAGTCTGCGCTCGCTGACGTTGAAGACCGCCTTCTCCGCTTCATTCATCACATCATCCACAGTGGACGATTCGTTATACGCGATGGACGCGATTTTATTCGCGGCGGCGATCATCTTGCGGCGGACGGAGTGACCTTCCACAATGCGACCGTAAGATTCCGCGTTAAGCGATGACGGAACCTGATTGATCAGCGAAGTGAGATATGCCGAACCGCCGATTTCGGTCAGCTGCCCGACACGATCCAGCTCTTCGGAAAGAGTCAGCAGGTCAACAGGGATGCGCTGCTCATGCAAGCGCGTGTACGCCTCCCAAATCCATTTATTGCGGTGGATGTAGAAATCATCCGCCGCGAGGAACTGGGCGATGTCATAATACACTTCGGAGTTAATCAAGACCGCCCCTACGACGGCTTCCTCGGCTTCACGGCTATGCGGTACGCTTGGGCTGGCGGGGGCGGTTGATTCTGTTTCGGGATAATAATCGGTCATGTCATTAACTTTGGGCGGAATCCGCAAGTTCAATTTGCGGCGTCAAACATAATAAAAATGGAACATCCAGAAGTAGAACTTCTGGATTCCAAATTTTAAGAATTAGGCGTATCGGGCTTATCAAGATCGAGCTTATCTAAAAAGTCTTTGAAGACCGAGAGTCTATCATTGCCGTCTTCGGTCAGCGGGGGCGGCGGGGCTTTTTGCGGGGGCGCGGCATTTTCGGGGATGTCCTGTTCGGGGACGGTTGCCGCCGCGTCCATCACGCTGGCGTGAACCAAAATCGGGACGCGCGCGCGAACCGCGATGGCGATGGCATCCGATGGGCGCGAGTCAATATGCGTTTCGCGTCCGTCCACATCCAAAACGATATTGCCGTAGAAAATATCATCCTGCAAACGGACAATTTCGATGCGGGTCACGCGGGCATGGAACGCGCCAAAAATGTTTTTGATCAGGTCGTGGGTTAATGGGCGCACCATTTCAACTTCTTGAAGCGCGACGGTGATCGCCTCGGCTTCGTAAGGTCCAACCCAAATGGTAAGATAACGCTCGGCATTAACCTGCTTAAGCACAACAATGCGCTGCGGCGTCATCAAATGCACGCGGATACTATCAATAAGGACTTCAATCATATCTGACATGGCAACTCCAATGCGCCTATTGTAGCATAAAGTTTGCGTCACTCTCTCAAAAGACACAAGT
>DZBA01000293.1 GCA_022729775.1 Anaerolinea thermophila
GGGAATGCAGCCAACGGTCAAGCCCGCAGGATTTTCAACGGGCAAATCTTTGAGCGAATGAACCGCGCAGTGAACATCGCCGTTGAGCAATTCGGATTCAAGTTCCTGTGTGAAAACTCCCTTGCCGCCAATTTCGGGCAGGGATTTATCCAGCACTTTGTCGCCTTGTGTGGTGATGATTTTTTCTTCACATTCCAAATCGGGATGAATACTTTTTAATTCATTCATTACCCAGTTTGTTTGCCAGCGCGCTAATTTTGAAGGTCTCGTTGCAAAAATCAATTTCATATCTACCTGTTTACTTGTTTACGTTTTCAATCTGCCGCAACAGAAATGGGACACGAACTTCCAGAAAAACTGCATAAGCCATCGCCATTTTGCAACCCAAAGAGCGTGCGGGCAACGGTGGCATACTCGGGCGCGTGCGGACATGAGGCTTCAGCGCGTAAACGATGTGTGGGTTCCTGTAAAATCTTTTTGACTATTGCCTGAGTCATTGCCTCAATGCGCGCGCGCTCTGCGTCGGTCAGGTCTGGCAGGCGGCTTAAGGTTTTTTCCAGTTCGGCTTGGCGGATGGCTTCTGCCTGCTGGCGAATATCCGCGATGATGGGGAGCATGTGCATGGATTTGAGATATTCCGAAAAGCGCGCGGATTCTTCTTCGAGAATTTTCTTTACATGCGGAACTTCCGCCGCGCGTTCGGAAAGCGAATGTTCAAGGTGTGTATTAAGATGGTCAATATCATAAAGTTGGACATTGGGAATATGTATTGCGTCGGGGTCAACATCGCGCGGGACGGCAATATCAATGAGGACGAGAGGGCGTTCAGGGCGCGCGTTCATTGCGTGTTCGACCATTTCTGCGGTTACGATAATATGTGGCGCGCCTGTGGATGAAATCAATATATCCGCGTTTGAAAGGGCAGGGGCAATGTATTCGAATGTGGTCGCCTCTGCATTCCATTTTTTGGCTAAAGATTGGGCGCGTTCCAGCGTGCGGCTGACTACTGTGATTCGATTCGCGCCGCGTTTGCGCAATGCCTCTACTGCGAGTTCCGCCATTTCACCCGCGCCAAGAATCGTAACCTGCGCTTGATCCAGCTGCGGAATAATCCGCTCGGATAAAGAAGCCGCCAGCGAGGAAACCGACGCGGGATTGCGGCTGATGGTCGTCTCGGTGCGCGCGCGTTTGCCCGCGTGGATGGCTGCTTGAAAGAGGCGATTCATAACAGGTCCCGCGACATTTTGTCCGCGTGCCAGTTCCAGCGCGCGCATGACTTGACCGAGAATCTGCGGCTCGCCCAGCACGAGCGAATCCAGCCCTGCGGAGACATTCATCAAATGACGGACTGCTTCCATTCCATCGTGGCGATATAAATGCGGACGAATTTCATTGACTGGGATATTTTGCACTTCGGATAGAAAAATTTCCAATTCATCTTTGAGGGTGTGCGTTGACGCGGCGTAGATTTCTATTCGGTTACAGGTGGAGATAATCACCATTTCTGCAATCGAACCGATTCCTTCGCCGCAACCCAAACGCGCAAGTGCAACGCGAATCTTTTCTTCTGAAAATGATAACCGTTCACGCAGTTCAACGGCTGCTGTGGTGTGATTGATTCCAAGACAATGAATGCGCATATTTTCACTCGTTATTTTTTTGATTTGATTTACTATATCAACGATTTTGATATACCAATACTGGTATTTGAGTAGATTTAGATTAATGGGACGTTAATTCGAGTAATGGTTATTTTACTCATGTGATGTGGGTGACATTAAAATATAAATGCAAAACCCGCCATCAGGTGATGACGGGTTGGTTTGCGTTTTGTGCAGAAAATTACTTCTTCTTTTCGGCAGCGGCTTCTTCTTCCTTCTTGCCGCGCTCCACGCTGAGTTCGGGCGAGGTCGCTTCCGCGCCGGGGACAGCGCCTTCTTCGGTGGTTTCTTCCTTCGCAAGTGTGGCGATGATTACGATTTCGTCCATATCATCCAACACCTCTACCTTTTCGGGCAGCGCAATATCGCTCACGCGGATGCTGTCGCCAATTTGCTTCATCGAAGAGATATCAATGTTGATGCGCTCGGGCAAATCGGTGGGCAGACATTCGACATGGAGGTTGTCCATGCGGTGAATCAAGACCGCGCTGTAATCCTTGACCGCGCCGGAATTGCCGGTGAAGTGCAGGCGTACTTTTGTGCGAATCTTTTCGTTCAAGTCGAGCGCGAGGAAATCCACATGGGTGAGATTTCCCTTGATGTAGTTACGCTGTTTTTCGCGCAGCAATGCGAAATATTCAGCGCCATCCACGTCAATTGTCACAAGGCTGGATGAGGTCAACTTGGAAATTGCCAAGCCTGCGCTGTGTGCTTCGAGTGAAATCGAAATCGGTTCCACGTGACGACCATAAATCACGGCGGGAAGTTGTCCCGCGCGGCGCAGGGCTTTTACCTGCTTGCCGATCACATCACGTTTGGTAGCCTTCAATACAACTTTTTCCATCTTTACTCCTTGGCGCCTCTCACTCCGCTGACGCGGGGTTACCTTCGCCTATAAAATGAATTTCTGTAAAGCGGCAAGCCGCTAAACATGCAACAATTATTTTTTGCCGAATAACATGCGTCCCAAGAGGAGCATGATTCCTGCAAACAAACCGCCGACCAATCCTGCGATTAACGCGCCGCGCGTGTCAATGATGGTGGTGACGTTTCCCTCGACCTTGCGCGAGAGCAGAATCATGGATTCGATTTTTTCCCCGCGTACTTCGCGCGCTACGACCACGCCCGCGTAGGCGTTGCCAAACTCGATTTGATTCGCAACGGCTACGCCCGCGACACCGTTGACCGCGACAGTCTCCGCTTGGATTGCTCCCGCGCCGCTTTCATAGAGCGCCACGTCGTCCGCTTCTGTAAACATCAACGCGGATTGACGGGCTGTCAGGTTGGTCGCTTGCGCTATCAAAGCCGCGCTTTGGGTTAATTCCAAATCTTCGGCGTGGATATTCTGCGCCGCGCTTTGCGACATGCGCGTCATTTCAGATGTGACCGTTTCAACGGAAACTTGTGAGAGATTGCTCACCTGTGTTTGGTAGGATTCGGGAAGTTCGTTTTCTTCGGTCATGGGTTTGCCTTTGGGCGTAAAACGCGCCTCCATACGGAGGCGCAGGGACAATAGGCTTTCATTTTATATGCGCGGGGGTGTTTCGTCAAGGAGTTTTCACTTTTCCGAGGTTGCAATCAAAATTCCAATTCCAATCAACACGCCGCCCGCGATGAATAGGGGGGTGATTTTCTCCGAGAGGAAGAACCAGCCAAGCAGCGTTCCCACGACGGGTTGCGCAAAAAAAGTCAGTGAGGCGACGTTGGCGGGCAGTTCTGCGAAGGCATAGTTCCACATAAACATTGCAATGGCGGTGGAGATGATGCCTAAAAACAACAAGCCGCCGATGATGCCAGCCGTGATTTTTCCAACACCTTGCGCGTTTACTTCCCACATCCCAAATAATAAACTCGAAGGCACGCCGCCTAAGAGCATGATTGCGCTGGAGGTTAACAAATCGGCAGATTTGGATACTTTTCGCACAAGCACCGAATATAAAGCCCATGTCAACGCGGCGGCAAGCAAACTCATGTTGCCCCAAAATAAAGCAGGCGAAAGCTCCGCGTTGCGCGGGTCAATGACGGCAAGTACGCCGAGACTCGAAACCAGCAGCGCGATAATTCCGCGCGGGGTGGCGCGCTCGCCGAGCAATAATGGGGCGAAGATCAAAACAAACGCGGGCGTTGCGGATGTGACCAGCGAGCCGTTCGACGCGGTGGAGAGTTTCGTTCCAACGAATTGAAATCCGAGCGAGACGCCATATCCTACAAACCCAACGAGAAAACTTTTCCAAAAAATTTCTTTTGTAATTTCTGGCTTCGTTTTTCGAAAATAAATGACAATGCCCAATACTGCCGCGCCCATCATCAGGCGGATGGTTAAAAGCGAAAACGGCGGAATAACTTCCAGCACGATTTTACTGACGACATACATGCCGCCCCAAATCGAAGCGGCGGCAAGACCTGAAATTAAACCTGCGAATGTGTGGTGTTTTTGCATAGTTCCCCGATTATATCGAAAAGCCAAGTTTGGGACATTTATCCGGTTACGTTTGTAGCGCCCCCAAATTAAAACGGCATCCCCTTTTGAGGATACCGTTTTGTTTTTTTTGTTACAGTGATAAGTCAGCCAGTGCAATATTTTATTTCGCAATCCGACAGGTTATTTCGGCAGGTCGCCAACTACATCAAAACTATCAAGAATGAGTTTGATGTTTTCGTTTGCTATTTCAGCGGATTCGCTAGCCGGGGAATTAATGATCACAGTTACAACATAGGCGCTGGGG
>DZBA01000294.1 GCA_022729775.1 Anaerolinea thermophila
GCGCGAACTTGGCGTATGGACTCGCGCCGCGTCCGCGTGGACAGATTGGCAGGGCGCGAAGGTCGCGCGCTTTGGCGATAACATGCGCGATGTCGCTGTCACTGAAGGCGATAAAGTTCAGGCGCAGATTCAACTCGGCTACGATGTTTATGGTTATGGCATCGGTGATTTGGTCAAGGCGGTCAATGAAGCCAGCGACACGGATGTTGACAAGATGGTGCAAGCCTATCTCGATGAATATGATGTCGTTCCCGCGCTCCAAAAAGGCGGCGAGAAACACGCGTCCCTGCGTGATGGCGCGCGGATTGAAGTCGGGATGCGCAACTTTTTGGAAGCGGGTAATTTCAAAGCATTCACAACCACGTTTGAAGATTTGCACGGACTTGCGCAATTGCCTGGTCTTGCCGTTCAACGTCTGATGCGCGATGGCTACGGCTTCGGCGCGGAAGGTGACTGGAAAACGTCCGCACTTGTCCGCGCTATGAAGGTGATGAGCGCGGGCGTGAAGGGCGGCGTCTCGTTCATGGAAGATTACACCTATCACTTCAGCGCCAGCGGTGACAAAGTCCTCGGCGCGCACATGCTGGAGATTTGCGAATCGATTGCGACGAGCAAGCCCAAACTCGAAATTCTCCCGCTTTCGATTGGCGGCAAGGCTGACCCTGTGCGCTTGATTTTCGACGCGAACACAGGTCCCGCGATTGGCGCGTCCATGATGCACATGGGCGGACGCTTCCGCATGGTTGCCAATGTCGTGGACGTTGTCCCGACCGACCAGCCGCTGCCCAAGTTGCCAGTGGCGCGCGCGTTGTGGCTGCCGCGTCCGAATCTCAAAATTGCGGCTGCCGCGTGGATTTTTGCAGGCGGCGCGCATCACACCAGTTTCAGTTATGCGGTCACCGCCGAACATTTGCAGGACTTCGCCAACATCGCGGGCATTGAATTTATGCTGATTGACGAAAATACCCGCGTGCAAGAGTTCAAAGAAAAACTGCGCTGGAATGATTTGTACTATCACTTGAACAAAGGGTTGTAATAGAAAGCCGTGTAGCGTGTTCCGTTTTAAGTGTTACGAAACACGCTACACGTAACACGCTATAAAAAAATATAGCGTCAAATTCTGGAGTAAATAAGTCATGCAATATCGCGAACTTGGACGAACAGGCTGGAAAGTTTCAACTATTTCTTTTGGGGCGTGGGCGATTGGCGGCTCATGGGGCAGCGTGGATGATAAAGACTCACTTGCCGCGTTACACCGCTCGATTGACCTCGGCGTGAATTTTATTGACACCGCAGATGTCTATGGCGATGGACGTTCGGAGCGTCTCGTGGCGCAACTCCGCAAGGAACGCAAGGAAAATATTTATGTCGCCACCAAAGCGGGGCGCAGACTCTATCCGCACGTGGCGGGCGGATATAACCGCGTGAATCTCGCCGCGTTTGTCGAGCGGAGTTTGAAAAATCTCAATACAGATTCGCTCGACCTTCTGCAACTTCATTGTCCGCCGACAGAAGTTTTTTACATGCCCGAAACCTTCGGCGTGCTGGATGATTTGGTTCATGCTGGCAAGTTGAAATATTACGGCGTGAGCGTTGAAAAAGTGGAAGAAGCGCTCAAAGCCATTGAATATCCCAACGTGCAAACGGTGCAAATTATTTTCAATATTTTCCGCCAACGCCCAGTGGAATTATTCTTCCCTGAAGCGCTGCGCCGCAAGGTTGGAATTCTTGCGCGTGTGCCGCTCGCCAGTGGATTGCTTACTGGAAAATTAACCGCGCAGTCCAATTTTGAATCGGACGACCATCGCGCGTTTAATCGTCACGGCGAAGCATTTGATCGCGGCGAGACTTTCTCTGGCGTGGATTATGAAACTGGGCTGAAAGCCGTTGACGAATTGCGCGCGCTTCTTCCATCAGGCTGGAATATGTCACAGCTCGCGCTGCGCTGGATATTAATGAACGAGGCGGTGACTTGCGCGATCCCCGGCGCGAAAAATCCCGCGCAGGCGGAGGATAATGTTCGCGCTGCTGATCTGCCCGCGTTGGATTCGTCCGCGCTGGAAAAAATCCGCGCGATCTATGATTCTAAAATCCGCAATCTGGTGCATAACTATTGGTAGATCCCCATGAATAAACGCATTCTCAAAAATGATTTTCTACAACTCGAATACTCAACTGACGCATTGCGCGTCACGGGATTGTTCGCATACGATAAGCCCAACATGTTTGCCGATTTGAGCGGTGAAAATCCCGTTGAAACCCCTTACGGTGATTTTTATTTTCGCGGCGGACATCGCCTGTGGCACGCGCCCGAAGCCATGCCGCGCACTTACATCCCCGACCAAAAAATTTCCATCACTGAATTGAGCGATGGCGTGCTGTTGGAAGCGGCAGCAGAACCGGGTGCGGGAATCCGCAAGCGCGTTGAAATTCATCTTGCAAAAGATAAAGCCTCTGTGATCTTAAAGCACACCTTGATCAATGATGGGTTGTGGGCGGTGGAGTTATCCCCGTGGACGCTTACGCAATTTCGATTGGGCGGCTCTGCAATTTTGCCAATGCCGGTTGGGAATTCTGACCCGGCTGGTTTGCTGCATAACCGGCAGATTTCACTCTGGCCCTATACGCGCATCAATGATCCGCGCGTAAAGTGGGGTGATGATTTTGTTTTGTTCAAAGCGGATGCAATGCTCCCGCCTTTTAAGTTGGGATATTTTGACTCTCATGGGTGGCTGGCGTATTGGTTGGATGGCGTCTTGTTCCGAAAGACTTTTGATGTGCATCCCGGACTGCCTTATCCTGATAATAACTGTAACGCAGAAGTCTACTGCGGCGATCATTTTATCGAACTTGAAAGTCTTGCCCCGCTTGTAAAATTAAATCCAGGCTGCGAAGTGAATCACACCGAAACATGGGACGTCTTTCCCGATTTGAATATCCTGCCGGAAAAAGCGCGGCAGGCGCTGGGATAAAAACAGTAGCGCGGACTTATGTCCGCGCTACTGTTTTTTTACTTTACTCTCAATGCTTCCCAGCCTGCGTATTTGGCTTCGCTTCCCAGTTCCGCTTCGATGCGCAGCAGTTGATTGTATTTCGCCACGCGGTCAGAGCGCGCGGGCGCGCCGGTCTTGATCTGACCTGTGTTGAGCGCCACCGCGAGGTCGGCAATGGTCGCGTCTTCGGTTTCGCCGGAGCGGTGCGAGGTGACCGCGCGCCAGCCTGCGCGATGACACAGTTCAACGGCTTCGATGGTTTCGGTTAACGAACCAATCTGATTTACCTTTACCAGCAGCGCGTTTGCAGAATTTTCTTTGATCGCGCGGCGTACGCGCTCAGGGTTGGTGACGAGCAAATCATCGCCCACGATCTGGCATGTGTCGCCAAGCGTTGCGGTCATCAACTGCCATGATTTCCAGTCATCCTGCGCGAGTCCGTCTTCAATCGAAACGATGGGGTAATCCTTGACCCACTTCGCCCAGAATTCGACCATCTGCTCGCCGCTCAGTTCTTTGCCTTCTTTGCGGAGGATGTATTTCTTTTTCTTCGCGTCATATAATTCAGAGGCGGCAGGATCAAGCGCAATGGCGATGTCTTTTCCGCGCCCAAGTTTGAAGCCTGCTTTTTCAACCGCTTCGAGGATGATTTCCAGCGCCTCTTTATTTGCCTTCAGCGCGGGCGCAAATCCGCCTTCATCGCCGATCAGCGTGCCATAACCTTTGCTCTTAAGCACAGCTTTCAGCGCGTGATAAATTTCCGCGCCCCAGCGCAGCCCTTCCGCGAAGGTGGGCGCGCCGAACGGCATGACCATGAATTCCTGCATGTCGGTGCTTTGCCAGCTGGTGTGCGCGCCGCCGTTCATGATGTTCATCATCGGGACGGGGAGGACGTGCGCATACACGCCGCCGAGATAACGATAGAGCGGCATTCCGTAGGAATTCGCCGCGGCTTTTGCCACTGCAAGACTCACGCCGAGAATTGCATTCGCGCCAAGCTTGGCTTTGTTCTTTGTTCCATCGAGCGCGAGTAATTCATTATCAATCGCTTTTTGTTCAGAGGCATCCCAGCCAAATAGGGCTGTGGCAATTGCGCCGTTGACATTGGCTACGGCTTTTGATACGCCTTTGCCAAGATAGCGTTTCTTATTTCCATCGCGCATTTCCAACGCTTCATGTTCGCCGGTGGATGCACCGGAGGGAACCGCGGCGCGTCCCCATGCGCCGTCCATCAAAACCACTTCCACTTCTACGGTGGGGTTGCCGCGTGAGTCGAGAACCTCAAGCGCGGAAATACTTTCAATTGTTGTGTCCATTTTGAACTCCTAGTGTTAATGTTTTGTGCAGAACGGAGTCCAAAGTCGCTGACTTTGGAGCAAAACCCAAAGATTTTG
>DZBA01000295.1 GCA_022729775.1 Anaerolinea thermophila
TGCTCGATGATGCGCCCAGAATCGAGGACGATGATTTGGTCGGATTGGGCGATGGTGTTCAGGCGGTGGGCGATGGTGATGGTGGTGCGACCTTGCATCAACGCGCGGGTGGATTCTTCCAGCAGGGATTCGGTTTCGGGGTCAAGGCTGGAGGTGGGTTCATCGAGAATCAAAATCGGCGCGTTCTTCAAGAAGGCGCGCGCAAGAGCAATCCGCTGGGCTTGTCCGCTGGAGAGGCGGGCGCCGTTTTCGCCGATGATAGTTTCATATTTCTGCGGCAGCGATTCGATGAAGTCATGCAGTCGCGCGGCTTTTGCGGCGGCGATGATTTCCGCTTGCGCCGCGTCAGCGTTGCCGAGTTTGATATTCTGCGCGATGGTGTCGTGGAAGAGGTAAGGCTTTTGGGGAACCCACGCGAATAAATTCTGAATTCTGAATTCTGAATTCAAAATTGCGGGTGAGATGCGAATTTGTCCTTTATCTGGTTCGATGAATCCCAGCAGCAAATTGACCAGCGTGGATTTTCCCGCGCCCGTTTTGCCGACGAGGGCGATGTGTTGTCCCGCCTTGATTTCGAGGTTGATGTCTTGCAGCGCGGGCGTGGATTCGTTGGGGTAGGTGAATGAGAGATTGGTAATTTGTAATTGGTAATTGGTATCTACCGACTGATGACTGATGACTGATGACTGGTTACTGCTCTTTGTATCCAAAATTTCATAGATTCTCTTCGCCGCAGTTGTGCCATTCATCCCCGCGTGGAATCTTGCTCCGAGGGCGCGCAGCGGCATGTAGAACTCGGGCGCGAGGACGAGCAAAAAGAGCGCGGGCTGGAATTCCATTTTGGCGTAGAGCAGGCGGAAGCCAATCTCGACGGCGACGACGGCGGTGCTGAGCGTCGCCAGCAGTTCCAGCGCCAGCGCGGATAAGAATGTGATGCGCAGCACGCCCATAGTCACGTCGCGGAATTTTTCACTGACCTGCGCGATATTCTTCGCCTGCCCTTTGGATTGCCCAAATATTTTGAGCGTGGTCAATCCTTGCAGGCTGTCGAGAAAATGCGCGCTCAATAATTGCAGGGTGCTGTATTGTTTTTGAGTCACCGTCTCCGCGCCCTTGCCGATGATAATCATAAAGAAGGGAATCAAAGGCGCGGTGATGAGAAAGACAAAGCCCGTCAGTAAGTCAATGGGGAAGACAAAGAATAAAATCGAAAGCGGGACGAGGGCGGTAATGATCAGCTGAGGCAGGTATTGACTGAAGTAGGCATCCAGCGCCTCGATGCCTTCGACGGCGGCGGCGCTCAGCTCGCCCGTGCGCTGTCCGCGCGCATAGGCGGGACCCAGTTTGAGAATATGGTCGAAGAGGCGATTGCGTAAATCCGTTTTGATTTTGACCGCGACTGCATTGGCGGCGACTTCGTTAAGCCAGGTCAGCGCGGCGCGTCCGCCAATGGCGAGCAGAATCATGGTCAGCGGGGCGGAGACTTCGCTCAGGCTGAGTCCGCGCAGAAAGACGGCGTTGATGACTCCGCTGAGAGTCCACGCCTGCCAGATGGTCAGCAAGCCGATGAGGAATCCAGAAAGAACCGTTAAGGTAAGGGAGATGCGGGTATCGCGGGTGAGGGATAAAAGTCTGCGGTGCATGGGGGGGGGAAGTGTCAAGTGTCAGGTGATTCAGTGTCAGGTTAAAACGTTGGAAGGTTGAGGCAGTATAACCGTCAACCTTCCAACTTTCAACTTGTAACTTGTAACTTTTTAGTACACCAGAGTCTTCTTATCCGTGCTGATGCGCTTGCGGAACATGTAGTACGTCCAGCCTTGATAGGCGAGGACAATCGGGACGAAAACCAGCGCGATAACCGACATAACAGTCAGCGTGTATTGCGAGGAAGACGCGTTATAGATTGTGAGATTCCATTGCGGGTTGAGACTGGAAATCATCACATTGGGGAACATCATCAGGAAGAACGTGATTTGCGTGAAGACGATATTGAGCGAGACCATGATGAACGCCCAGCCTTCGCGTTTTTGATTGATAAAGTAGCCTGTCGCCAACAGGAAAGCGACGGCGGCAATTGGGACGATGCCCGGGTCAACGATGTTACGCCCGTAGAAGCCGGTGATGTAGGTGTAAACTCCCAATACGCTGTACAACACAACGCTGATTATCCATAGTTTTTTGCTCAACATTGTAACGCGGTCATGTAATTCGCCTTGTTCTAATTTCAAGTTGAGGAAGTTTGCGCCATGCAGCAAAAAAACAGAAACCGTTGCCAAGCCGCCAAGCAGACCGTAAGGATTGAGCAAGCCAATGACTGTCATGATTCCATTGGGGCTGACATAGTTCATGTCCGCGCCAATGGGGACGCCTTGCGCAAGGTTCGCAAATGCCACGCCAAGCAGCAGCGGCACGAGGAAGGAGCCAGTCGCAATCATCCAATCGAAGCGGCTGCGCCACGCGGGGTTAGAGTCTTTGGAGCGGTACTCAAATGAGATTCCGCGAATAATCAGCCCGATGAGCAGCAAAAACAGCGCGAGATAAAATCCGCTGAACATGGTGGCGTACCAATGCGGGAAAGCCGCAAAGGTCGCGCCGCCGGCAGTGAGCAGCCAGACTTCGTTGCCATCCCAGGTCGCGCCGATGGAGTTGATGATGGCGCGGCGTTCTTCATCTTTTTTGCCGACAAAGGGTAGAAGCATTCCCACGCCAAAATCGAATCCTTCGAGGAAGAAGAAGCCGATCCATAGAACTGCGATGAGGATAAACCAAAGGGTTTGGAGGAATTCGTATGACATTTTTAATCTCCTTGTGGAGTGTAACGACTCTTGTCGTTGCCGCAAAGCCCGGAGACTTTGCGCTCCAATTTAGTCTTGCGCGCCAATAGTCGTCGGGATGACGTCCACCGATTCGTGCATGGCCGCATCGGGTCCTGCGATGGCGTACTTTTTCATCAAATAAAACATTGCGATAGCCAGCGCGCCATAAACCACTGTATAGCCGATGAGTGAAATCCACAAGTCAAGGGTGGTTAAGTTGGGGGATACGGCGTCTTCCACTTTGAGCAAGCCATATACAATCCAGGGTTGGCGTCCCATTTCTGTCAAAATCCATCCGCTGGCATTGGCAAGGTAGGGCAGGGCAAGCGCGCCAAAGGGAACGAATTTCATCCACTTGGCATTTTCGTAATCGGTGCGGCGTGTGGAGTACAAGAACCACGCGGAAACGCCCATCATAATAAAGCCAAATGCCATCATGACGCGGAATGTCCAATACGTGACGACCATCAATGGAACATAATCTCCCGCGCCATATTGCTGTTCGTAAGCGGCTTGTAATTCATTTACGCCTTTTACTTCACAGCTGAAGTTGTTGCACGCGAGGAAACTCATTGCGTATGGGATACGGATTGACCAGACTTCCTGTTTGCCGCTCAAGTCGCCGATGGTGAGGATGGAAAAGGACGCGGGCTGTTCGGTTTCCCAAACTGCTTCGATTGCCGCCATTTTCATCGGCTGCGCTTCGTACATATATTGTCCCATCTCGTGACCGCCAAGAAAGACAACCACGCTGGCAAGCAACCCAACCAGAGCGCCAATTTGGAAGGAACGTTTGAAGAAGTCGAGATGCTGCTTGTGGACAATGTGATACGCGCTGACCGCTAAAATCAAAAAGGCTGCCATGGCGACGCCATCCGCGATAGTGTGCCAGATGAATACCCATGCTTTGGGGGTGCTAATCAGCGCAAAAAAATCCACCAATTCTGCGCGATTGGTCGCGTCGTTTATGGCGTAACCAACGGGGTTTTGCATCCAACCATTTGCAATCAAAATCCAAATTGCGGAAAGATTTGAACCGAGCGCAGCCAGCCAAATCGAAGCCTCGTGCGCTTTTTTTGGAATTTTGCCTTCGCCGAAAATCCACACGCCGAGGAAGGTTGATTCCATGAAGAAGGCAAGCAACGCTTCGATAGCAAGCGGCGCGCCAAAGATGTCGCCGACATAGCGCGAGTATTCCGACCAGTTCATGCCGAATTGGAATTCCTGTACGATGCCGGTTACCACGCCAATGGAAAAATTGATGAGATAGAGCTTTCCCCAGAATTTGGTCATCTTGTGCCAGGTCTCATCGTTGGTTTGGTAGTAGCGGGTTTGAAAATACGCGACAAACCATCCCATCCCCAGGGTGAGTGGAACGAACAACCAATGGTAGATGGTTGTGAGGGCAAATTGCCATCTTGAAAGTGTAATTGGGTCCATATTGTGTCTCCGAAAAACGTATCTTTTGACTGCTCAAAGGAAAAACCTTGAGTGAAATGGTAAACAATTACATGTATTCTATGAAAAAAAGCCCATGTTGTAATGTGACTATTGTCATCAACA
>DZBA01000296.1 GCA_022729775.1 Anaerolinea thermophila
GTTCGCCCTTTATCTGACCAATACAAAAAAACCATTAAAAACTGCTCTTTCCGTGCTTTCCGCGAAAATCCGTGTACAAAAAGAAGGCGACACAAACTCACGAAACACTCCCTAAAGGTTTTATAATCCTGTCCTGTATGAATATATCCATAATAGTTCCCATATATCGAGGCGAGACGTTTATCGAGCCTTTGGTCGAACGTCTGGCAAAGTCGCTCCCTGAATTTGCAAACCAGTATGAAGTGATCTTGGTCAACGACGGCAGCCCCGATGACAGCTGGTCTGTGATTGATCGCATGGCGGAAAAATATCAGTGGGTGAGGGGCATCCGCCTGATGCGAAATTACGGACAGCACAACGCGACCCTGTGCGGAGTCCGCGCGGCGCGTTATGAATTTATTGTGACGATGGATCAGGATTTGCAGCACCCGCCCGAAGATATTCCCATCTTGTATGAAAAAATCAGCGAAGGGTTCGATGTCGTTTATGGCGCGCCGAAGAAACTTCCGCGCGGGTTTTTGCGCAACCTGTTGACGAGCAATACCAAGACGATCCTCGCCAATATCATGGGCGTGCCTTCCGTCAGGAATATCTCTGCGTTTCGCATGTTCCGCGCAAAGTTGAAGAATGCCTTTACGAATTTCCAAAGCCCAACCTTGATCGTTGACGTGCTGCTTTCGTGGGGGACGACGCGCTTCACGTCCGTTCAGGTCAACATCACACAAGCGGAAAGGTCGAACTATAACTTTTGGACGCTGGCAAAAGCCGCGCTGTTGATTCTGACGGGGTACAGCACCATGCCGCTGCGGCTGGCGAGTTTCATCGGCTTTTTTATGACTTTGTTTGGCTTCGGCATTTTTGCCTATGTGATGATTATTTATTTTGTTGCAGGGAGTTTGCCGGGCTTCCCCTTCCTTGCTTCGGTCATCGCCATCTTCAACGGCGCGCAGATGTTCACGCTCGGCATCTTTGGTGAATACCTCGCGCGCATGTTCGACCGCAGTATGGATCGCCCGCCCTATATCATTCAGGAAGCGACGAACGAAGATCAATAATGAAAGTTGTTATTCTTCAACCTTCCTACATCCCCTGGCGCGGCGTGTTCGATCAAATTCGTCAGGCTGACCTTTTTATCTTCTACGACGACGTGCAGTATGATAAACACGGCTGGCGTAACCGCAACCAGATCAAAACCGCGCAAGGCAAACAGTGGTTGACCATCCCCGTCCACACCAAAGGCGTGACGGGCGGCGTGCCGATAAAAGACATTCGCATTGACTGGTCGAAACCCTGGACAAAGGATCACATGAAAGCCCTGACCTTTGCCTACGCCAAAACGCCGTATTTTTCATCTTACATCCCCTGGCTCAATTCAATCTACGAACGCCGCGACGAATTTCTCGCGGACTTTACGATCTGGCTGACGATTGAAGTCGCGCGCAAGATGGGAATCGAACATACGCGTTTTGTGCGCTCGTCCGAGATTACAGGCATTGACGGGCAAAAAACCGACCGCCTGATTAACATCCTCAAACATGTCGGCGCGGATCATTATTTGTCCGGTCCTTCCGCGCGCGATTACATCGAGCAGGAAAAATTCGACGCGGCAGGCATCCCGCTGTCCTACGTGGAATATGATTACAAGCCCTACCCGCAACTGTATCCGCCTTTTGATTCTTTCGTGACGATTCTTGATTTAATGTTTATGACAGGCGGCAATGCGTTGGAGTATATTTAGATGAAAGTTGGTATTATCCAATCAAATTTTTTGCCATGGCGCGGCTATTTCGATTTTATCCGCGAAGTGGATTTGTTCATCATCCATGATGATTTGCAATATACGAAAGGCGACTGGCGTAACCGCAACAAAATCAAAACTCCGCAAGGGTTGGCGTGGATCACCGTCCCAGTGAATTATAAAATCACCAGTCAGTTGATAGAAGAAACGACCGTAGATTATTCGACTCCGTGGGCGCATAAGATGTTAAACCGCATCGAATCTTCCTATCGCCGCGCGCCATACTTCGACCCATATTTTGGCGAGCTGCGCGAGTTGTTGACCACGCCCGCAGGGACGATCTCAGACCTCAACCTGCGCCTCATCCACTGGGTTTGCGGACATTTGCACATCAACACCCCGATTCGATTCTCGCGCGAATTTAATCCGCAGGGCAAGAAGACCGAGCGCCTGCTGGGAATTTTGAAACAGGTGAACGCAACCTCATACCTTTCAGGTCCTGCCGCGCGTTCGTATCTTATCCCTGAGATGTTTAATGAAACGGGCATTAAATTGGAATATAAGAAATATAATTACGCCGACTACGAGCAGCTCTACCCGCCTTTTGATCCCAACGTCAGCGTGATTGATTTGCTGTTTATGGCGGGTGAACAGGCGCATTTGTATTTGGATGCTTATTTTGAGGAGACAAAACCATGAGTATTGATAAAACACAACAACAACTGAACGACTATTTCCGCGAGAAGCTGGAGATACACGGCACAACCGCCAAAGGTGTGGACTATAACGGCGAGCAGGCACAGCAGGTTCGTTTTGCCGAGCTGGTCAAGGTCATCAACCCGGTAAATAAATTTTCTGTCACCGATTACGGCAGTGGATATGGAGCAATGTTCGAATACATCCACGCGCGCGGCTGGGACTTTGAATACTATGGCGTTGACCTGATCGAAGAAATGGTGATTGCCGGTCGTGAGAAGTTCAAGGCATTCCCTAACGCGCATTTTGAGGTTGACGAAAAGAAAGTCCCCGTTGCCGATTATCTTGTCGCGGCGGGCATTTTCAACATCAAACTCGAAGCTGATTATGATGAGTGGAAAGCCTTCACCTGCGAAACCTTGACGCGCATGAATTCGCTTTGCTCGAAGGGTTTCTCTTTTAACATGCTGACCAAATATTCCGACGCGGATAGAATGGCGCAGCGCCCCGACCTGTACTACGGCGACCCGCTCTTTTATTTTGACTTCTGCAAGCGCAACTTCTCCCGCAACGTGGCATTGCTCCACGATTATGGGTTGTACGATTTCACGATGATCGTCCGCAAAGATATATAGGTAAATGCAAACATCCCGAAGGTGTATAAATCTTCGGGATGTTTTTTTGTGAATTTAATTGTAATGTGAATAATGCCGCGTCTCACTGGTGATTGATTGATGGAATTGAGACCCGCGTAAGAGGAGGGCTCGTTACTCTCCCTCAAGCGATTGCAAAAGTTTTGCGGCTTGCTCTAATGCTTCCGCGTCGGTTTCCAATTTCATATAACTTTTGAGGTCGGCAGCCGCGTTCTCGTGTTGTTCCATTGCAACGTAAACCAGCGCGCGCTTGTAATAGGCGTTTGCGGTTTGCGGTTCGAGCTCAAGGGCGGCGTTCAAATCCGTCAGCGCTTCGGGGTATTTCTTTTGCGCGATGAAGATTGTCGCGCGCATGTTAAACGCCGGCGCGGCTTTGGATGACTTTTGGTTTATCAATGCGGAAAAATCTGCCAACGCTTCATCTAATCGGTCGAGGCGGTAATAGACAATGCCGCGATTGTAGTAAGCCTCGTCCGCATTATCGCTTATTTCGATGACCTTTGTGTAATCTGAAATTGCCAGGTCGAACTGTTCGCTTTCCGCATAGGCATTTCCACGGTTTTGATAACACGATGGGTTGTCGGGCTGCAATTCGATGGCTTTGTTGTAGTTCTCCACCGCTTGCGCTAAATCCTCTTTTGCATAGTAAACGATTCCGCGCGTGATGTAATACTGCGCGTTGGTTGGATCCAGTTCGATGGCGCGATTATATTCAATCAGCGCCTGGTCGTAATTTTTCATGCTGACATAAATGCTTCCGCGATTGTAGTAAAAATTTGGGTTTTGGGGAGAGAGTGCGATTGCCTTATTGAATTCGGCGAGAGCCTGATCGGGCTGGTTTAGCTTCATATAAATAACGCCGCGCTCATGATGCAGCAGCACGTCATCCACGCCCATGCTGGCGGCTTTGTCTAATTCTTCCTGCGCTTCGGTGATTCTATCCAGCCGCGAGTAGACCAGCCCAAGACGCATGTGCGCGGCTCCTGACACGTTTCCCGCTGTTTTGACAACCTGTTGATAATCGGCAAGCGCTTCTTCATATTTGCCCATGCTCTCATACGCAACTCCGCGATTGAAATGCGCGTTGGCTTGGTTTGGCGCGACCTTTATTACATGGTTTAAGTCCGCAAGCGCTTTTTCCATTTCGCCCAACTTTAAGTATGCGATGCCGCGTCCGCTGTACGCGTTGATATTTTTTGCGTCCAGTTCGATTGCTTTTGTGAAATCATCAATCGCGCTGGCGAAGTCTTCCTTTGCTGAGAAAACTTCGCCCCTT
>DZBA01000297.1 GCA_022729775.1 Anaerolinea thermophila
AGCAGAAAAAACTCGAAGCCAGAAAAATGCTCCTAAACCGCGCAGACTCCCACACATCAGGTACGCTTTGTTGGGCGGCGTTGTTTTCACGATACTTTCTCTACCGACATAACAAGGCTAACCAAATCAGCGTAATAAACATTGTAAGTTTCATTTTCTTGAAAAAGACCATCAACATTTCCTGCTATATGTATTGAATATTTATTTATACATAAGAATATCTTTCCACTTTTCTTTTGAATTTCAACTTTACCGTTCAACCGAATTAAAGTTCCTTCTTTATATTTTTTCCAATACATCCCGAACACTAATGCTCCAATTACTGTAAATACAACAATCGGGGACAAAGGTATAAATAAAGGAATTTCCTTAATTGGTTTTTCTGATGAAAATATAAGCAATGTCGCTAGAATAAAACCGACAAATTCAAACATTGTCAGGAACAATATTGCTTGACGAAGAATTAATTGCTTTTGTTTTGTACTCAAATTTCCATCTCTATTTGCGGAGATGTCATTTTCATCAAACTTGAATACTTCCATAAATTGCTTTTGAACTTCATTGTTTATCAAAACAGACTCCATCTAACTACTTTTTGGAAATTGGCTTTGTCGTTGAAGTGATTTTGGCGTAAGCCGCCCAACTAAGGTTTATACGACATGTCGTATGTCACCCTTATATTTTGCTCCTAATAATCACCATTATACTGTTCTTCCTTTAACTACCCATATCAAATCCCTTGCCTCAGACACAAAAAACCCTCTTTCGCCTTAATCTTGGAAGTATAATCATCCTATATGTCTATCCTTTCCAATAAACACATTTTGCTCGGTGTGACAGGGTCAATTGCCGGTTATAAAGCCGCTGACCTGGCATCCAAGCTGGCGCAGGCGGGCGCGCTGGTGGATGTGATCTTGACCGGTGCGGGGGAGAAATTTGTCACGCCGCTTACCTTTCAATCCGTCACGGGTCGTCGCGCTTATACCGATAAAGACTTGTGGGGCAACGAAGCGCATGTTCTGCATGTCAGCTTTGGCAAAACAGCAGATTTGCTTGTCATCGCGCCGTGCACAGCGGATACGATTGCAAAACTCGCAAACGGCATTGCCGATAATCTGCTGACGGTCACGGCGCTGGCGGCACGCTGTCCGCTGGTGATTGCGCCTGCGATGGATGGCGGCATGTTCGATCACCCCGCCACGCAGGAGAATCTTGCCAAGCTAAAAGAGCGCGGTGCGGTCATCGTTGGACCTGCCGAAGGTCACCTCGCTTCGGGGTTGACCGGTGCAGGGCGCATGAGCGAGCCTGCCGAAATTCTCGGTCAGGTGCGGATCGTGCTGGGTAGAAATGGAAAACTTGCAGGCAAAAGAATCGTCGTCACAGCCGGCGGGACTCAGGAAGCGCTTGACCCTGTGCGCGCGATTACCAATCACTCTTCTGGCAAACAGGGATATGCAATCGCACAAGCCGCGCTCGATGCTGGCGCAGACGTTTGCCTGATCACTGCGCCGACGGCGTTGACTCAGCCTGTGGGCGCGCGCGTGATAAAAGTCAACAGCGCAATGGAAATGCTCAACGCCGTTTTGGCAGAATCCGCAGATGCGTTGATCATGGCGGCGGCTGTGGCAGATTTCACGCCGAAGACGCCAGCCAAGAATAAAATGAAAAAGCGCGACGGAATTCCGCAGGTGGAACTCACAGCGGCAGTGGATATTCTTGGAACAGTAGCCAGCTCACAGTTAAGTGGGAAGCGGTTTCATATCGTGGTTGGCTTCGCGGCGGAAAGTCAAAATCTGCTCGAAAATGCCGCCGAGAAATTAAAATCCAAAAAACTGGATTTGATCGTTGCGAATGACATCTCAGCCAATGATGCAGGTTTTGCAGTGGATACAAACCGGGTTACGTTTTTATTCGCAAATGGAACAAAAGAAATTTTGCCGCTCATGAGTAAAACAGAGGTGGCTGAAAAAATTATCGAACACACATCAAAGTTGTTGGAGTAACTATGCGCGTTTTGGTCATCTCGGATATTCATGCAAATTACACCGCGCTCGTAACTGTCTTGAGCGACGCTGGTCAGGTGGACGAAACCTGGTGCCTTGGCGATCTTGTTGGTTATGGACCAGACCCGAACGCAGTGGTCGAAGAAGTGCGCGACATTCCAAACCTTACCTGTATTCTCGGCAACCATGATATGGCTGCAATTGGCAAGATGCCGCTTGAAGCCTTTAATGGCGATGCGCGCCGCTCGTTGATCTATCATGAAAAAGTTATGTACGCGAGCAACATGGATTTTATGCGCTCGCTTTCGGCGAATGTAAAAGTGTGCGGCGATGCCACGCTTGCCCACGGAAGTCCGCGCGACCCATTATGGGAATATATTTTGAACGCACTTTCGGCGCGGGTGAACTTTGATCATTTTGAAACACCCTGGTGTTTTGTCGGGCATTCTCACATCCAGTGCATGTTTGCGTTGAACGAAGAAAATGATCGTGTGACTCTTGAGCAATCCAAAGCTGATGAAACGATCACCCTGCGCCCGAAGCTGATCCTGAACCCAGGCTCGGTCGGTCAACCGCGTGACCGCGACCCGCGCGCCGCCTACGCCATCTACGACACCGAAGCCCGCACCTGGACTCCGCGCCGCGTGGCGTACAATGTATCCGAAGTGCAGGAGCGCATCCGCGCAGCAGGTTTGCCTGACAGGCATGCGATACGCATTGCAGAGGGATGGTAGGGGGAAGGGGGGACTATTTTGCTGTGATGCTCGCCTTGGTAGAGAAATTGTCAAAGGTAAAAAGGAGAAAAGATTATGAAAAAGATATTGCCAATTGGTTATATTATGATTGCTGTGTTGATAATCCTCGCCGCCTCAATGATGATTTTCGGACCAATCATCGGCAATGTATTCAGCGAGACCAATAACAACCTTCCGGGTGTTAGCTATGCGCCCATGGCAACAGCAAGCGCATATGACCAGGTCACTAACTCTAATGACGGCTCAAGCGTCCCTGCGCCCAACGTGAAACGTATTGTCATTCAGAATGCCGACCTGTCCATCGTCGTCGCGGATGTGCAAGTCCGCATGAAAGATATTCAGGTCATGGCAGATAAGATGGGCGGATTTGTCGTCTCATCCAATTTGTATCAACGCAACGCAAACAATAACGTCCCGGTGCCCGAAGCGCAGATCACGATCCGCGTGCCTGTTGAAAAATTGGAAGATGCGCTTACTCAGATCAAAAAAGACGTGGTCGAAGTGCGTAATGAAACACGCACAGGTCAGGATGTGACCGCCGAATATGTGGACCTGCAATCGCGCTTGAAGAATTACGAAGCCGCCGAAGCACAGTTGGAGAAAATCCTCGAAACCGCCACCGAAACCCAGGACGTGGTCAGCATCTTTAATCAGCTTGTGTATTACCGCGAACAAATTGAACTGGTCAAAGGGCAGATCAAGTATTACGATGAAGCCGCCGCGCTCTCAGCCATCAGTGTGAGCATCGTCGCCGAAGCAACCATCCAGCCGCTTGTGATCGGCAAATGGGAACCCAAAGGTGTGGCGCTCGAAGCCGTACAGGATTTGATTGACTTCCTGAAAGGCTTTGTCGAGTTCCTGATCCGCTTTGTGATCTACACCCTGCCAGTCTGGATCATGATTGGCGTCCCCTTGTATCTGGTCTTCATCGGCGCGCGCGCGCTCTTCCGAAAGATACGCGGCAGCAAACCAAAGAAGGAACAACCGCAGGAAGTTGAGAAAAAGTAAAAAGTAAAAAGTAAAAAGAGAGGTTACCAACTGGCAACCTCTCTTTTTTGCTATAATGACCCCATGGAAAATTTAGCCCGCGAAGCACTTTCACTTTTCAATGTTCACTTGACGGGAAGACACATCCTTGCGCTTGCCGCGTTCGAGCGCGAACTTTTAGAGTGGAATCAAAAATTTAACCTGACCGCCATTCGAGATGTGGAGTCGATCCGCACCAAACATTTTTTGGATTCGTTTTCCTGCGTGATGGCTTGGAAAGCAAATCCGCCGCTTCGCCTCGTGGACGTGGGGACTGGTGCGGGGTTCCCGGGCATTCCCCTGAAAATAATTTATCCAGCCATGCAATTGACATTGGTAGAATCGGTTGGCAAGAAAGCCAATTTCTGTCAGCATATTGTGGATGTGCTTGGGCTGGAGAACGTGACCGTGATCCATTCGCGCGCGGAAGACCTCGGTCAAAAAGTGGGACATCGTGAATCTTATGATTGGGCAGTGGCGCGCGCGGTGGCAAACCTCAACTTGCTGAGCGAATACCTGCTTCCGCTTGTGAAAATCGGCGGGATAGTTCTCGCGC
>DZBA01000298.1 GCA_022729775.1 Anaerolinea thermophila
TTTCTGGAAAGCGGTATAAATGCCCCGATTATTCCCATCCACCCATTGGGTCGCGCATTAATGCCGATGATGGGTTCTAATTTTTCGCCTGCAACCGCGGATATTTTGATTGAAGAGGACTTCGACCTGACGCCATACGGCGTAGAGGCGCGGACTTTGCATACGCCCGGTCATACGCCCGGCTCTATTTCCATAATCACCAACGATGGGCGGGCTTTGGTCGGCGACCTGATAGGCGGCGGCTGGCCCCTCGGTCAATTCCAACCGGGAAAACCCCGTTATCATTATTGGGCTTCCGATTTGGCTGACGTGAAAACCAGCCTCGAACGGATTCTCTCCTTCACTCCATCCAGAATCTATGCTGGTCATGGCGGTCCGCTGGATGGACAGGCGGCAATCGAATTCTTCAAGCCAGAGCAAGCGTTAACCAAAGCATAACGGTTTATTAACTCAATAGATTACCCGCGAAATTAGAATGGTAGCGGATACTTTATGTCCCCATTTTCACTTGTTGAGTTTTATATGCCACTCGTTTTGCAAACCGATGACCAATCCCCAAACGGCACGGTGGGGGCAATTCCATATTGGGAAGTAAACATCGAGGCTGACCAAAAGGTGCGCGAGGTTTTGGATTTGTTCGATGAAAACGCGCAAGTTCCGGGCGCGTTGATATTCGAACAACACAGGCTCATCGGTTTGATCGCCCGCGAACATGTTTACGAAAAACTGGGGCGACCATTTGGGGTGGAACTATTCCTCAAGAACAGTAGCAAACAATTCTACGAATCATTGGGGATTACCACGCTCGTCTTGGACGCGAATACCTCTGTAGATGAAGCAGTGAAACAAGCCTTGCTGCGGAATGACCATGCTTTATACGACCCGTTGGTTGTCGCGCATGAGAATGGCTATCGCATGATTACGATGTACCAGCTGCTAATGGCGCAGCAGGAAACCCTGCAAGGTCTATACACCGAAGTCCGCAATCTTTCTAGTAAAGACCCGCTCACCCTCGTCAATAACCGTCGCGGGTTTTTCGAGATTGTCAACCCGCAGTTGGAAAGAATCCGTTACTTCGACCTCGAACATGCAGTAGCGGTGATTGATATTGATAACTTCAAAAACGTCAATGACCGCTATGGACATCAGGTCGGGGATGAAGTTATCAAATCTGTCGCGCAAAAAATTCAGGAACAGATTGGGGAAAAAGACGTAATGGGGCGTTTTGGCGGCGAAGAATTTGTTGTCTTTTTGGCGGATATATCAAAAGAGTCCGCGCTGGATATGGCGGAAAACCTGCGCCAGAAGATTGCCGGTTTTTTCCATACCATTAATTGGTTTCAGATTCGGGTGACGGTCAGCGTTGGCGTCAGTCATTCGCAGGGAGCGGAGCGCACCTTTGACCGCCTGCTGACGGAAGCGGATCAAGCGGTCTACGCGGCAAAAAACAAAGGGCGCAACAAGGTGATGGTTTGGAACGAGAACTTGAGTCAGTTATCCACGCCCCATGCAACATTCCGCACGGAAACAAAAGGCGCAAACCTGCCTGAGAACTTCCCAGCCGAAGCCTTGCAAGGGTTATTGCGCCTGTTGTATTTGCGCGACCATGAAACCGAAGCCCATACCAAGCGCGTAACTGAGCTCACCCTGAAACTCGCCGAACAAGCGGGCATCCCCGCCGAAGACCTTGAAGGAGTTCGCATCGGCGCGCTTTTACATGACATTGGCAAGATCGCCATTCCCGATAAAATCTTGCTCAAACAGGGAAAGTTAACCAAAGAAGAATTCGCGATCATGCAACGGCATCCGCAATACGCTTATGATTTGATATCGCCCATTTCTTTTTTCCAACACGCGCTGGATATTCCCTACTGTCACCACGAACACTGGAATGGGGATGGCTATCCGCGCGGATTACGCAGGGAGGAGATTCCCCTCGCTGCGCGCATATTTACCATCGTGGATGTGTGGGACGCGCTCTCTTCCGATAGACCCTACCGCGCGGCATGGACAGCCGAAACAATAAAAGAATACATCACGCAAAAATCAGGAATTTTGTTCGACCCCAGCCTGACGCCCATCTTTCTTGAAATTCTAAACCAGTGACAAATATTATGATGTTAAATCCCGTATCCCGTTTACCCGAAAAAGCCCAGACACTTGTCGCCAGACGCATCGGCGAGCTGCCTTGTTATCAATGCGATATAGCCGCGAGTAATTCAGTCGAGACAGTTGTTGAAATGCTCAAAAAGAATCTTGAATTACCCGGCGTTTTGCTGCGCCAGGACGGAAAATTTGTCGGGGCTTTATCGCGCCTTAAGATTTTCGAGTGGCTGGGACGACCTTACGGTGTGGAACTATTTTACAAAAAGCCCATCAGCAACCTGTACGCCAACTTAAACGTCCCCGACCATATTTACCCAAGCGATACGTATATCAATATCGCCGTCCAACGCGCCTTGAATCGACCGTCAGAAATTACGTACGAGCCTATCATCATATCTTTCGGCAAAGATGATCTACGCCTGTTGGATATTAACGTGCTGCTGTTGGCTCAATCGGCGCAGCTTGCCAACGCCAACCGTATCATTGAAAAACAAATCGAAATCGGCAGGGTGATTTCCAGTTCGCTTGAACTCCCCAAAGTGCTGGCGCTGATTTTGGAGCAAATGGATTCGGTCATTCCCTACAGCCGCGCGGCGATCCTGCTCTACCGCAGTGGCAAGATGGAGTTTGCGGCTTCGCGCGGATATCCACAAGATGTGGATATGGAAGAAGCGCGGATCATGGTCAATAACAACAAGGTGTTCAACGACATTGTTGTTTCCAAGAAAGCCAGCCGCGTCAAAGATGCCGCCTTACATCAAGACTGGCAGCATATTCCCAATACGCCCCCAACCCGTTCATGGCTGGGACTGCCGCTGGTGCAAGATAAGGATGTATTGGGCATGTTGTCCATTTCACGCCTGACAGTCTCGCCCTTTACTTCGGAAGAGATGGATATTTCCGCGATTTTTGCAGGGCAAGCCTCTGTGGCTTTAAGCAATGCCAGCCTTTATGAAAAAGTGCAGTCGTTCAATCGTGAATTGGAAGACCGCGTTAAAGAAAGAACGCGGGAACTTCAGCAGGCGTATGCCAAGCTAAAACTGCTCGATAAAAACAAGTCTGATTTCATCAAAATCTCATCGCATGAAATCAAAACCCCGATCACGGTCATCAGCGGTTATATGCAAATGCTGGCGCTGGATAACGCGTTGGAAGAGCGTCACCGCGAATTGATCAACAACACGAATACCGGGATTGAACGGTTAAAGGAAATCGTCAATACCATGCTTGATGTGGCGCGGCTCGACACAAAAGAGATGGAATTGGAATTCAAGGAAGTGGAATTGGAAGCATTGATTACGGAAATTGTCGCAGAATTTTCGCAAAGCATGTCGGAGCGAAAAATTGCCTTCTCCATCGAAGAAATCAAAGGACTTCCAACCTGTAAGGGCGATGCGGACGCCTTGCGCAAAGCGTTTCAGCATTTGATTATCAACGCGATTAAATACACGCCCGATAGTGGTCGTATTACCATCAGCGGACGCTTGACTGGAAAAGACCGCGGCGGTAAAGTCATCCGCCCCTCAATGCAAATCACCGTGACGGATAGCGGCATTGGGATTGACCCCAAAGACCATGAATTGATTTTCGATAAGTTTTATCAAACCGGCAAAATCATGCTTCATTCTTCTGGTAAAACAAAATTCAAAGGCGGCGGCACCGGGCTGGGACTTGCTGTTGCGCGCGGAATCGTCGAGGCGCACGGCGGGCAAATCTGGGTGGAGAGTTCGGGACAGGATGAAACTACTTGTCCAGGGAGCTCTTTTCATGTTATCTTGCCCGCAAGTTCAAAATTGACGGCAAGAATATAATCAGCAATTCACAAAAAATATCTGTAGTGGGCGGCTTTATTGCCACAGGGTTGCGGCTTCAGCGCGGAAGACCCGTTATTTAGCCAGTAAAACCGCTTCCGCTGATTCAAGGCTGGAATAAACCGGGATAATCGCGGGAATGCCTGTGATTTCCAAAACATTTAATACATCGGGAGTGGGTTTAAGCAACGCCATTTTCCCGCCGCGGCTGGCGAGCGATTTGGCGTTGGAGGTCAGCAGGCGGATGCCGATGGAGGCAAGAAACTCCACACCCGATAAATCCACGACTACAAGGGTATTTTCCCCGGAACAATATGCCGCAAATTTGGTTTCGATTGCGCCCGCGCCCGTAATATCGAGATTGCCTTTTAATTTCAGCAATCGAATTCCATTTTGATGTTCGTGATATTCGAATTCCATAG
>DZBA01000299.1 GCA_022729775.1 Anaerolinea thermophila
CATCTTGCGCGTCTGCGAGAGATAACAAACAGCGGTAAAATAAAACAGACATAACATGACCTTCATCCCCGAACCCCAAAGAATCCCCCTCCTTCTCAAACTTGGCATTTTGATCTCAGAGCGCGTCACGGGAAAGAAAATGCTCCCTCCGCGCTTGTTGAGTTGGTATCCCAAAGCCGCCATCGGCTCAGGCGTGATGGAAGCCCTCGTCGCGCATGAAGACGGCGCAATGGACAAGCGCATCTTGAAATTGATCCGCATGACAGCTTCATACGCGGCTGCCTGTCCGTTTTGTATTGATATGAATTCGTATGAGTATCGCCAATATGGAATCACCGACGAAGAAGCCGAATCCCTGCGCGGGGATTATGAAAGCGTGCCGACCTTCTCCGCGCGCGAAAAACTCGCCATTGCCTACGCCCGCGCCATTTCACAGACGCCGCTTAAGTTCCATCCCGACCTTGTAGAACAGGTCAAAGCGCAATTCAACGAGCGCGAGTTTATCATCCTCGCCAGCACAGCCGCGCAGGTCAATTACTGGGCGCGGTTGATTCAAGCGCTGGGCATTCCGCCCGCCGGGTTTGGGGAATAACGCATCAAGTATAATGACGGGGAAAGGTAATTTTAATGAATAAACACGCAGACCTGCTTCGCATAATTGCATGGCAATTATTCAACATCCTATTTTCCCTGCTGATATTCAGCCTCATTCTTGCAAATCGTTCCCCAAATTTTTTACGCCCATTGAGTATGTCACTGCGGACAGGGTTTGGGTTGGTGATTCCCGCCGCCGCGCTGGTTTTGTTCCTCGCGTTTCGCATCCCCGGACGGATTGGCGAATTTACATCCATGACCGTCACATTGGGATTGTTTGCCATGCCGCTTGCGGGGCTGTGGGCTTCGGGCGCAACGCAAACCACTGTGCTTAATGGCTTGATTCCTGTGACAGACGCGGCAGCCTATTACATGGACGCGCTGAAGTTAATCGGCGGCGAGAGATTCTCCGCGTTCTCTGCGCGGCGTTCCCTCTTCCCCGGACTTTTCACTGCTGTGCTTGCAGTGACAGGTCAAAATTTAATGGCTGCCCTCGCCGTGTTGACAGCCATCGCCGCGTTTTCATGTTACTTCGCGGTAAAAGAAATCCAGCGCACGCATGGCGCAATAATTTCCTCTTTTATGCTGCTCGTTCTCTTCCTGTTTTATCGCGCGCACAGCGGCATCAGCATGAGCGAAAATCTCGGCATCGCGCTAGGCGCATTGGGATTTGGATTCCTCTGGCGCGGCGCGTCAACCCGCGATTTGAATCACATTGCGCTGGGCTTGTTTACCACCACACTGGCGTTGAACGCGCGCGCGGGCGCATTCTTCATGCTTCCCATCCTCATCCTCTGGGCTGGGAGATTCTTCCGCGATGGAAAATTCTGGTCATGGAAAGCGCTTCTCATTTCAAGCGGCGCGGTGGTCTTCGCCTTTGTGTTGAGTTTTGCCCTCACGCGCTTGGTTGCCATTCCATCGGGCGTGCCATTTGCAAACTTCTCTTACACATTCTACGGACTCGCCACCGGCGGCAACTCATGGGCGTACGTTTTTCAAGCGCACCCCGAAGTGCTTCTGCTCCCGGAGAATGAACAACCCTGGCGAATCTATCAACTTGCGTTTGAGGTCATGCGCTCGAATCCCATGTTGACCGTCAAAGGCGCGCTGTTTAATTGGGGCATGTTATTTTCGGATTCATGGTACAACGTGTACGCCTACGTGAGCGGGGAAAACTGGCACGTCAATCGAATTGCGCGCTGGGGAATGTACATCCTCGCGTTGGCGGGTTTGTTCGCGTGGATTCGGAATCGCAAAGACGCGCTCAACAGTCTGGTGATTGCCTCGATTTTCGGCGTGTTCATTTCCGTTCCCTTCCTGCCGCCCACAGACGCCTACCGCATGAGACCGTATGCCGCCAGCATTATCATCCTCGCCGCCCTGCCCGCCCTCGGACTTGATTTCATTATCAAAAAAACAAACCTTAAATTTTTGATTGACGCAAACCGCGCGGAGATGAGCGCGCCCGCGCTGCCTGTCATCTTCAACGCGGCTTTGATTGCCGCAACCCTGATTGCGCCCGTCCTCATCTTTTGGAGCGCCAAACCAACGGCGCTGAAAAATACCGCTTGCTCTTCCGCAGACGCGGAATCCATCCTCATCCGCTTCGACGAAGGCACATTCATCAACATCAAAAAGCAAAACCAAAACTTTTTAGATTGGATGCCAAATTATCACGCGGGCTTGTTCAAGAGAAACCTGCATGACACCACCATCGAAACGATGGATTGGGCGGCAAACCTCGAGCCGCCCGTCACCTTGCTTTATACATTGGATTTGAAAAATAAAAATGGAACATGGGTGATTCTACAAACCGACACTCCCCCAACAACAGGCAAATACTACCAACTTTGCGGAAGAAGTGAATTCGGCTCGCATCGGCTGACGAAATCCACCCCGTTTTTTTACGCCGATGAAATTATCCCCATCACGCCTTGAGCGCATATTCCACCAGCGCGTTTCGTTCAACCAACTCCACTTGCGCGGACATCCGCCCTTTAACCTCGACCTTGTCTTCGCGCAAGGCTTTTTCCCCCGCCGTGATTCGAATCGGGCAGCCGATTAAATCCGCGTCGTTGAATTTGACTCCCGCGCGTTCATCGCGGTCATCGAATAAAACTTTCACGCCCGCGCTCTTTAAGGTTTGATAAATTTCTTCCGCCTGCGCGCGCGTGTCCATCTGCTTGCCGGGGACATGCATCAGGTACACATCAAACGGCGCAGCAGATTTGGGGAGCGTGAGTCCCTTGTCATCGTGGTGCGTCTCCGCGAGGGCAAGCAATATGTTTTCGAAATAAATTTCAGAAGCAGAAGACAAAAGCAGGGCGGAAGTTAACTCCAGCGCGTGGTTGCACTTCGCGCAAAGATGACCCGCGTCCGCTTGAATTAAATCTGTGACGATTTCGGCGGAATAATCACGCCCATAATTTGTGTTGACGAGATGATAGCCCGCGTCGTTTGCGCCTGCCGCGAGATTCGGCGAGCGCGGAATTAAATCATCCACGACGATGAGCGCGCCTTTCAATCCAATCGGCGAAGCGTAACCTGCCGCCGCGCCCGCGCTTTGAATTTCCTCCGCCGTCGCCATGCGGACATCGCCCACTGCGCGCCTGAGTTTTTCTTCGCTCAGGGTCATATCTCCGCGCACGACGACAAACACAAAGCGAGAATCGGCGACGCGCGTAAACATCAACGCCTTGGCGGTTTTCTCTTTGGGGATGCTCAAAAAATTTGCAAGCGCTTCGATGGTGGGGCAATCAGGCGTGAGGATTTTTTCAACAGCCAGCGGCGCTTCATCTGAAAACGGAGTCTTGATAAATTGCGCGAGTTCGCGGCGCTCGGCATATTTACATGAGGGGCAGTGAATGATTTCCGTCGAGCCTGTTGAAAGTTGAAAATAAGTTTCGCGCTCGTTGGAAAGCGTGGGAATTGAATCGTGAATTTGCTTTGCCACTTGTTCGCCCAGCGGCAAAATTTCATTTTCGCGCGTAATATATCCCGCGCGGACAAGCCAGCCGAAGCCCTGCGTGCGCGCGTTGTTTGGAAATTCTCTTTGGGTTTGAATGTTGAGTTCGCGGTATTTCATGGGATTATAAGGAGTCCAGAAATTCTACTTCTGGTATTTTGATTGAGTCCGTTAGTCAGGCACGGAGTCAAAAGTCTCCCGACTTTTGAGCAAAATCAGGAGATTTTGCATTCCGCAGTAACAACCTTTGCTTGCAGTAAAACTTGCAGAGTCTGTTATGTGTTTTTCTTTTTCGTCTTATCAACCACCGTTGTTTGCTCTGATGCGGCGACCTGCTGCGTCGCGGCAATCGCTTCCGCCTGCGCCGCTTCGGACGGGGTTGAATCGGGCGCGGGTTCGAGGTTCAGGTCAACGGTTTCTTCCATGCGGATTTGTCCGCGCAGGAACGCGCCTTCTTCGGTGACAAACGCGGTAGTGACCACATCGCCCCAAACGCGACCCGTCGCGCGGATTTCCAACTTCTGCGTGGTGATATTCCCGCGCACCGCGCCCGCGACGATGACCGTATTTGCGCGCACGTTCTGACAGGTCACGCGTCCCGTATCACCGATGACCAGCATCCCGCGCAGGGCAATCTCGCCTTCAAACGCGCCTTCGATGCGCACGCCGCCTGAACCGTTGATGGAGCCATGCCAGATGACTCCCGTCCCAAGCACGGATGTAATCCGCTCGACGGCTTGAACGGCTGTATTTGTTTCTGTGGGTGTGGAGTTGCGTTT
>DZBA01000300.1 GCA_022729775.1 Anaerolinea thermophila
GGCTCCGCCCGCGAATCACGCGACTGGTATTTCAAAGCGCGGCATATACTTGGAAATGAGATAGCCCTACACCGAATCCGCTTATTGACATCGGTTATTCGCCTGCTTCTAAAACTTGTTCCCAACACACGCGGCAAAAAAATCTCCGAAGACCAAGCGGAATATCTCCCGTATACTTTGGATGATTTGCTAGTAAATATCCCCATGCCTGAATAAAAAATTGAACGTGGGGCGTGGGACGTGGTTCGTAGGTTTTCACACGTCCTACGCCCCACTCACCACGCCCCACTCACCAAGAATTTGGAACCCACATGAAACTCCTCACCCGTATCCGCCTTGTCAACTGGCACTTGTTTGAAAATATTTCCATTAACTGCAACGGCACAACATACTTCATTGGTATTAACGGCGTCGGAAAATCCACGATTCTCGACGCGGTGCAATTTGCATTGGTCGGCGGACAGCGTGACGTGAGATTCAATCAAGCCGCGTTGAGCGGGGGCAAACGCACGCTGGCGAGTTACGTGCGCGGCGAACTTGGCACGGAAGGACAGCGCTTTTTACGCGGCGACGCGACCAGCATAGTTGCGCTGGAATTCAAAAACCCAGACGGCACGTATTTCGCTCACGGCGCGGTGATTGACGCCTTTGAAGATGGGCGCGCGCCAGATGTGGCTTATTTCATCGTGCATAACGCGCAACTCAACGATGATTGGTTCTTCAAAGCGCAGGGACAATTATTCGACACCCGCGCGTTCAAACGTCACCTTGAAAATTTTGCCCTGCCCGTCAACTCTGGCGCGCGGGTTTTTACTAAAATCGAAGATTACCGCGTGCATTTGCTCAACAGACTTGGACAACTCAAAGACACCTTCCCCGCAAAGATTGTCAAAGGACTCGCGTTCAGCCCGCTGACCGACATCCGCTCGTTTGTCCACAACTACCTGCTCGACGAAAATCTGGTGGATGTTAAAACCCTGCAAGCGCAACTCGAAACCATGCGCCACTTTGAAAAACTGGCAATTGATGTGCGCGAGCGCATTGATTCGCTGAACGTCATCGAAGATTTGAATAAAGAGCGCGTCGCCAACCGCCGTAAACGAATCAGCAACACCGCCATCGCGCGTCTCTCCGAAGCGGATACATTTCTCGATTCGTTGAAGCAAATGCGCCTTGAACTGGATTCTTTCAAACTGGATTACAGCCGCGAAGAGCTTCGTCGGGATGAAATTTCCCGCGCGCTGAAATTTGCCCAATCCGCGCTTACCGACGCGGAGATTGCCCTGCGCACCGACCAAAACGCCGCCCGCGAAAAAGAACTGCGCGAGAAGATTGTAACCCTCGCCGCCGAGTTGACTCTCCTGCGCGAAAAGCAAAAACAAGCCGACGCCTCCCTCGCCCGCGAAACCTCCGACGCGCAAAAACTCCGCGCTTATCTAATCGCAGACAACCTTCCTGTTCCCGCAGAGATTGATTCGTTCCTCACAACCCACGCCCCACTAACCACGTCCCACTCACCACGCCCCACGCTAGAAGCCCTCACCACCCTCGGCGAAGTATTCTCCCGCGAAGAAATCCTCCTCTCCCAAAAAGTGACTGAACTCCGCGACGAAGGCGAAAAACTTCAAGATGAAATTCGCAAATTACAAACGGGAGACCGTAAAACATCCTACGAAACCGAGTCGCCCAATGCGGCGCGTTTGCAACATCTACTACGGGCGGAGTTAAGTCTTGGTGCGGACGAGGTGAAATATTTGTGCGATGAACTTTCCGTCCCCGACGAATCCTGGCAGGACGCGGTGGAAGGCTTGCTGGGTTTCAATCGTTTCACGCTGCTCGTCCCGCCCGAACACTACAACGCCGCGATGAAAATCTATCGCAAACACAAAGACACCATCCACGGCGCAGCACTCCTCGACACCGAAGCCATCCTCTCCCACGCCCCACGCCCTACGTCCCACGAAGCACTCTCCTCCGAAATCTCCACCACCAACCCCGCTGCCCGCGCCTACGTGGATTTGCTTTTAGGCAACTATGTCAAATGCGAATCTATCGAAGACCTGCGCGAATATCGCACCGCTGTCACGCGCGATTGTTTCGTGCGCCGCAACTTCACAGACAGTCATCTCAACCCGAATGTGTATCGCCGTTGGTTTATCGGGGAACGCGCCGCGCCGCGTCAAATTGAACATCGCAAAGCGCGGCTGGATGAAATTGCAGGCGAGATGGTTTCGCTGAATGAAAGAACATCTGCCTTGCGTGAAAGGCTTGCGTTGACGCGCGATAAAATGCGCCCGTTTGTCGAATTGGAACATATTCTCGAATCCCTTACCATCCTCCCAGAACGGAACACGCAACACGTCACACTCACCCAAGAACTCGCCAAACTGGATTTATCCACCGCCGAAACCCTCAAAGCGGAAGTGGAAAAACGACGGGTGGAATTCAGTCAGGTTCAAGAAGAATCAAACGACTCTTCGCGGAAATTGGGCAATCTTGAGGCGGAGATAAGAAAACTGGAAGCAGAATCAATTCCGAGCGTGGAAAGAAGCGCGGCGGAAAAAATTCAAGAGAAGGAAAATTTTCTCGCGCTTGAAAATGCCGACGAGGAGACTCAATCCGATATCCAAAAAGAATACGAGAAACGCCGCGAGCGCCAGCCATTGGAAGTGATTCTGCAAAATGCGCGGCGCTACGAAAATGATTATCAAAATGCCGAGCAGCGTTCGCGTGACAAACTGCGCGAAGCCAAGCAAGCCTATTCCATCAAATACGACTTCGGCTCCGATGAAACGGAACACGCTGAACGCTACATGACAGAGCGCGACAAACTGACTTCCTCCGAACTCCCGCAATACGAAGAGCAAATCGCCAAACAACGCGCGATGGCGGAGCAGGAATTGGTGGAGAATTTTATTCACCGCCTGCGCGAGCAAATCGAAGACGCGCGGCAGCAGTTGGGATTTTTGAACACGTCGCTTGCAGCGCTGCGCTTTGGCGGCGAGCGGTTTGAATTTATTACCAGTTCATCGCCCGCGCTCAAACAAATTTACGACATGGTGATGGACAGCCAGCAAATCATGGGCGACGCATTATTTGAATCGGAGTTTCGCCAAAAACATCAGGAAGGCTGGGACTTGCTCTTCGAGCGGCTGACTTCTCACGATGATGAAAATATCGAATTGCGCGAACTTCAAGACTACCGCAACTACCTCAACTATGATATTCGCATTCACTACCCCAACGGCGACCGAGCCTTGTTGAGCGCCATCAACGCCAAGAAAAGCGGCGGCGAAACTACCACGCCTTTTTACGTCGCAATGGCGGCTTCCTTCGCGCAGGCATATCGTTTGAATCAAGGACGTCCCTCCGACACGATTCGACTCGCTATGTTCGATGAAGCCTTTGGCAAAATGGACACGGCGCGTACCGCCAGCGCGTTGAAGTTCATGCACGATGCGGGCTTGCAGGTTTTACTTGCCACCCCGCCCGATAAATCTGGTTCGCTGCTTCCGTTTGTGGATACGGTTTGCACGGTGGTACGAAAAGAAAATCGCTCGTTTGTCGTGGAGATTGATAAGAGCGAGATGTTGGAAGAGTTGGAGAAGTAAACGTGGGACGTGGTACGTGGTACGTGGTGAGTAGGTTATGATGATTTCTTTTGTGCCGTCAAGTGATACGCGAGTCGTTATTAATGCGCTTCTCGATAAATTTGAAAATCGCTTCAAATACAACTTCGACACAAGCGTCTCTGAAAGCACGTCCCACGCGCTACGCTCCATAAAAATATCTCTCGCTGCTCTTTCGCTCCCAGCCTATTTTTCCCAGCAAGACCCCGAACCGCGCATGATTACAAATCAGCAAATGCAAACGTTAGCAAATGCCAATTTGATTCAACTTCAATGGCTCAAAGGCGAAGAAAACCACCTGCTCGAATCTATCACCCTCACCCACGCCCTACGCCCCACGCACGACGAACTCTACACCCTCCTCAACCGCGTCCCTCTTTCAAATCAACGCACCCAACTCGAATCACTTCTGCTTGCCGATAAATTCCGCTTCTCTGCGGATGACTGGCGCGCCCGCGCATTAAATCAAATAGTGGATAAACTCCGCGCGGGAAAATCCCCGTCCCCGTTCAGCCTCTCCGCTGCGGACTTTAACGCGGATTTGCTTTCCGCGCTGCTGGCATTATCCACCCTTCAAGCGGAGACTCCCCACCGAGTTTTCAGCGTGCGCGTCTTCAACGACACCAAACGCTTCGATGATTTGCGCCCCGCATTGATTCGCCTCGCCCGTCAAGCCAACCCCGAATGGAA
>DZBA01000301.1 GCA_022729775.1 Anaerolinea thermophila
ACACCCTTTTCCGCTTTTTGAAGTTAATCCATTTCTCATACAGGGATTTGCTGCCTACGTTTCACAAATTCTAAAGGTCTGCGCAGTATAACGTATAATTGCAAAAATTTCGCAGCGTTGCGCGGGCTTAAACTTGCGCAACAAGGAGACTTGATGACTCAACTGACCGGACAGGAACGCGCCGCGTATGTTCAAAACATGTTTACGCAGATTGCGCGGCGATACGATTTAATGAATAGATTAATGACCGGCGGACAGGATATCCGCTGGCGCAAAATGGTGATTCGACTCGCGCGGGTGGATAACTCCACTGCGCTGCTCGACCTCGGCACCGGGACAGGCGACCTCGCGCGCGAAGCCGCAACCCAATTTCCGCAGGCGAAGGTCATCGCGTCTGACTTCACGCTGGAGATGATGCGCGTGGGGAAAAAGCACGGCGCGCTGAATTTTTCCACTGCGGACGCGTTGAATTTGCCGTTTCCCGATTCCTCTTTCGACGCGGTGACTTCCGGCTTTCTCATGCGCAACGTCATTAATTTGAATCAAGCCATTGCCGAACAATATCGAATCTTAAAGAATGGCGGGCGGATTGTGATTTTGGATACCACGCGCCCGAAGAAGAATATTTTTTCGCCGTTTATCTGGCTGCACATGCACTTTATCATTCCCACGCTTGGCGGGTTGTTAACTGGCGAGCGCGAAGCGTATCATTACCTGCCTGATACCACCGAAGGATTTGTCACAGCGGAAGAATTGGCAGCCCGCATGGCGGCGGCTGGATTCAAGAATATCAGTTTTAGGCGGTTGATGTTTGGCACCATTGCCATTCATTGGGCTGAAAAACATTAGAGACTGTTTCTTAAGTACACGGATTACGTGATTTCACGGATTCTCACGGAAAAATCCTTTTAAAAATCCGTGTTAGCCCGTGTAATCCGTCAAATCCGTGTACAAAAAAGACTTAAGAAACGCTCTCTTAGACTGTATTAGAGAGAACGTTCCAAAGGTTTACCTAACGCATCGTGTTTTGCGAACAAGCCTTCGGAACGGTATGGAACATCAGTTAATTTTATAAAAATGGAGATATGTATGAAACTTAACTTACAAACTACCGCCTTCCTTTTCCCCGGTCAAGGCTCGCAAACAGTCGGCATGGGAAAAGACCTCGCCGCGCAATATTCCATTGCAAAACAAACCTTCGATGAAGCGGATGAGATTCTCGGCTTTGCCTTTTCCAAATTAATGATGGAAGGTCCCGCGGAAGAACTCAACGACACCGTGAATACACAGCCCGCGCTTTTTGTTCACTCACTCGCGGCGTATCGCGTCTTCAAGAAAATATATCCCGATGTAATTCCCGCCGCATTTGCCGGTCATTCATTGGGAGAGTTGTCCGCGCTGGCGGCTTCGGGCGCATTTTCATTCGCGGATGGACTTCGATTAGTCCGCGCCCGCGCTGAATTGATGAAGCGCGCGGGACAGGCGGCGCCCGGCGGCATGGCTGCCATTCTCGGCGTGGATATTCCCACGTTGGATAAAGTCTGCGCGGAAGCAAGCGCGGAAAATGAAATCGTGCAAGTTGCCAACGACAACTGTCCGGGACAGGTGGTCATCTCTGGCGCAAAGCCGGCTGTGGAGCGCGCAATGGTGGGCGCGAAGGCGGCGGGCGCAAAACGCGCGCTGCCTTTGGCGGTTTCCATTGCGGCACATTCCCCTTTGATGAATTTGATTCAAGCGGATTGGAATCAAGCGGTGGATGCGGCTTCATATCACGATTTGCAAATTCTCGTTATTGGAAATGTCCACGCCTCTGTATTGAAAACAAGCGACGATGTCCGCGCGGATTTGAAAGCGCAAATGCAGTCGCGCGTCCGCTGGACAGATTCGGTCAAGGCAATATCCGCGATGGGCGTTAACACCTTTGTCGAAGTTGGCACAGGCGCGGTGCTTGGCGGCTTGGTCAAACGGATTGTGAGCGACGCGGCGATTTATCCGCTGAGCAACCCGCAGGATTTTTCTGCGTTGGAGTAGTAGCGATTCCGCTGCCATGAAAAAAATCTTCCCGCTGTTGTTTTTGCTTTCTTTTCTTTTCGCTGCCTGCGAACCTGTGGATGTTCCGCAGCCTGTGACGCAGATTCCTTTCTTCGTCAGCGAAACCCCTTTGCCGTTGATTATTCCCGTCACCAATACGCCCATCATTCTGCCGCCCGAAAATGAACTTCCCATCATCGTGCCGGTGACAGAAACCCCGCTTCCCTTTATGACGGCAAACTGGTGGGATGTGTATTTCACCGACCCGTTGAACCTTAATAATCCCGAAAACCCAAGCGGCTCCATCGAAGAAAAGTTGATTCAATTTATCAACACCGCGCAGGCGAGTATTCACATTGCGTCGTTTGAGTTCAACCTGCCGCGCGTGGCGGATGCGTTGATTGCGGCGAAGGCGCGCGGGGTGGATGTCCGCTGGGTGACGGATGATGAAAACGGTTTGGATATTGATGCGCAGCCGGGGCGCGGTCAATTTACGCGGCTGATTCAAAATGGGGTGGAGGTCAAAGATGACGCGGGACGTTCCGCGTTGATGCACAATAAATTTTGGATCTTCGATAAAAATATCACATGGACAGGCTCGACGAATATCACCGTCAACGGAATTTATAAACAGAACAATAATGTGATTGTGATTTATTCGCCGGAGGTTGCGTATATTTATGAGCGCGAGTGGGAGGAGTTGTGGTCGGCGCAGTTGGGTCCGCGCGCGCCTTCTGCGGTGAGTAACCAATGGGCGATTCTCGAAGGCACGCCGGCGCAGGTTTTGTTTTCTCCTGAAGACCATGTGGTCAATAATATAATTGCGCTGGTGAATGACGCAAAGTTCAACATCCGCTTTCTTGCTTTTAGTTTCACTGACTATCCGCTGGCGCAGGCGATGATTGACCGCGCGCGCGCTGGCGTGGACGCGCAAGGCGTGTTTGAAACCTTTGGCAGCAGCAGCGACGGTTCTGAGTTGAAGACGCTTTGGTGCGCGGGCGTTCCCGTCCGGCAGGATGGCAATTCCAGTTTTTTGCATGACAAAGTCATCATCATTGATAACAGCATTGTTGTCACCGGCTCGCTGAACTTTTCTTCCAGCGCGGATGAATCTAATGAGGAAAATATCATCATCATTGATAACGCCGAAATTGCCGCGTTGTATTTGCAGGAATATCAAAAAATATGGGGGATGGCAAACGAAGTGGAAGCAGGCGCGATTACCTGCCAGTGAAAGTTAAAAAAGGAATCCAGAAGTTCACCTCTGGATTCCTTTTTGATTTCGCAAGTAGAACTTGTGGAGATCGCTTGCTATATTAATTCCTTCAATATTTCTTCAGCCTTGTCAATTCGCACAGTTTTTTCTGCGACCAAACGCGCCGCGACTTTTTCGATGAGCTCGCCGCTTGCGCCTGCGGCAATGGCAACCTGCCGCGCGTGCAGGGACATGTGTCCGCGTTGAATGCCTTCGGTGGCAAGCGCGCGCAGTGCCGCCATGTTTTGGGCAAGCCCAACGCATACAATGATTTCCGCCAATTCGTTGGCAGTTTTCACATTCATTAACTTAACAGCAGCTTGCGCGGCGGGATGCACCTTCGTCGCGCCGCCGACGATACCCACCGCCATTGGCATTTCCAGCGTGCCGACCAGATTTCCATCCTTATCCTTGCCCCACGTCGAAAGGGATGTGTACCTGCCCGACCGCGCGGCGTAGGCGTGCGCGCCCGCTTCAATGGCTCGCCAATCATTGCCCGTTGCGACCACTACCGCGTCCACGCCGTTCATAATGCCTTTGTTGTGAGTCGCCGCGCGGTATGGGTCTGATGCCGCAAATGCCCACGCAGCGATGATGCCATCGCGCACGCTTTCACCTTTGAATGTCTCGAAGCCGACCGTCAACTCACTGACGGGAATTGTGCAGCGCGCGCGCGCGATTCTCCTGTCCGCAAGGTTGGATAAAATGCGCAAGTGGACTTTTCCGCTGGTGATGGATTCAATCTGCGGCGCGAGTTTTTCACAAGCCGTGTTGACCGCGTTCGCGCCCATCGCGTCGCGCACATCGTAAATCAAATGAATGACGATGAACGCGCCAATCGGAGAATCTTCGATGATGCGGACTTCGAGGTCGCGCGCGCCGCCGCCAAATTTTTTCAAAATGGGGTCAATATCATCCGCCATGGCAAGCAGCTCGGCTTTATGCTCGTAGATTTTCAAGCGCGCTTCTTCTATGTTTGCGATATTAATCAACTGCATTTGACCGATCATCTGCGGCTCGGTGCTTGTG
>DZBA01000302.1 GCA_022729775.1 Anaerolinea thermophila
TGACGGACTGATCATGTTCTCGCTTGCCTCGCGCGGCGAAATGAGCATGAGGTTGGATAAAGTGGATATTCGTCGTATCGTAACTCTGGCAGCTAAATCTGCGTTGCCCAAGGCGGAGGAGCGCGGCGTGCAGGTGCTGGTATCTGCTTTGGCTAATATTCCCCCAGTGCAGGCGGATTCCGAGAAGATCGGCTGGGTGGTGAATCAACTCCTCGATAACGGAATCAAATTCACCCCGTCGGGTGGAAGCGTGGTGATCGCGCTCAAAGAAGAGGGAACTAACCTTGTCCTGATCTCTGTAACAGATACAGGTGTCGGTATCCCATCGAGCCGTTTAAAGGAAATTTTCGAGCCGTTCCATCAATTGGATGGTTCGTCTACGCGGCATTTTGGCGGCACCGGGCTTGGGCTTTCGCTTGTCCGCCAGATCGTTGAGGCGCATGGTTCATTATTGGATGTGCAATCTGTGGAAGGAAAAGGTTCGACCTTCAAATTTCCGCTATTGGCAGTGAGTGACTAAACATGGACCTGCAAACTCTTTCATCTTTACATAACATCTTTCAGGAAGTTCAACAAAAGCAGGATTGGAGAGCCGCCTTGGATACATTATTTGTATCCCTGCGCGACTCTTTTATTTTTGATAATGTAGCCATTTATCTTGAAGACCCGCGCACAAAGGGATTGGATGTTGTGTATGCGCGCGCGGTGGGTCGTGGGAAAACCGCCGAGGCAGATGTGGTGTGGGGGGAAAGCCTCGCGAGCGAGGTAATCGCAAAAGGCGCGATGATTTTGAAAGTGCCCAAGCGGGGCACTGGTAAGACAGGCCGCCTGGATTTGGCGCATCTATTGGCGTTCCCGCTCTACATTGGTTCGAAATTGGGCGGCGCGCTGGTATTCGTCCGTTTTGGCGGGCCGGCATATTCTGAGTTACATATTCAAACTGCGGCGCTTCAAGCATTTTGGACGGCGGCATTGATCGAACGCAGAGATTTGCAGGAGGCTCGCGCAGAATTGGATTCTGTGCAGCGACAAATGCGTCTGCAGGATGATTTTGTCTCCACCATTTCACATGAGCTTCGCACGCCGCTGGGTTTTATTAAGGGATACAGCACCAGCCTCCTGCGGGAAGACACCGTATGGGATAAAGCCACTCAGCGCGAGTTCCTTAATATTATTGATGAAGAAGCCGACCGTCTGGCGAGGCTCATCGAGGATATGCTGGAGTCCGCGCGCCTGCAAAGTAAGACGCTGCAATTCAAGTTCTCTCCTGTCAGAATTGATGCGCTAATGCGCGATGTCGCAACGCGTATCAATATGCATCATCCCGAGTTGAAAATCACTTTTAATTTTGAGACCCTTCCGCCGATCCGCGGGGATGGCACGCGTCTTTCACAAGTTTTTGAAAATCTTTTTAGCAATGCGATCAAGTATTCTCCAGGTTCGGAGATTGTCATTGGTATGCGCGCCTCGGTGGAGAATATCCGCATCACCTTTGCCGATAAAGGGGAAGGCATCTCGGAAGATTATCTCCCCTTTGTTTTTGAACGTTTCTACCGTGTGCCCGGCGAACGCACTGTGACAGGTACCGGGCTGGGTTTATACATTTGCAAGCAAATTATTATGGCACATCATGGTAATATTTGGGTAGAGTCAGTATTGGGCAAAGGCGCAACTTTTATTATTGAATTGCCCGTAGCGCCCATGCTTTAATCAGCCCTCATCTTTGTTCGTTTAAGGAGATTATTATGCCCAAACGTATTTTGATCGTGGATGATGAGCCTCGTTATCTTCGCCTTTTGGAAGCCAACTTGCGTACAGAAGGCTATGAAGTAGCCACCGCGCAGGATGGCGTACAGGCGCTGGATGTGTTTTCGGCTCAGCCGATAGACCTGGTATTGTTGGATGTGATGATGCCGCGCCTTGACGGTTTCGGCGTGTGCCAGCGGTTGCGCGAGTTCTCGAATGTGCCCATTGTGATCCTGACAGCGCGCGGAGAAGAACAAGACCGTGTACGTGGGCTTGACCTCGGCGCAGATGACTATTTGGTGAAGCCTTTTTCAGCGACTGAATTGCTGGCTCGTGTGCGAGCCGTCCTGCGGCGCGCTCATGCGCCTTCTGAGACGACGGGGCAGGCGCGTTTCTTCGCCCATGGTGATCTTAAAATTGATTTTGCGCGCGCAGAAGTGTGGCGCGGCGAGGAACCTATTTCGCTTTCAGCCACAGAGTATCGTCTTCTGCTTCAGTTCACACATAATGTGGGAAAGATACTCACATCAGAAGACCTGTTGACCAGTGTTTGGGGAGCGGAATACAAGAATGATAAGGAAATTCTATGGGTAAGCATTGCCCGTCTGCGTCAGAAATTGGAAGCGGATGCTCATGCTCCGCATCATATTGTCACACGTTCCGGTTTGGGATATCTGATGCCGCCAGTTGAATCGTGACCTGAGTGCGCGCGCCTGCTGAGTAGGAATGTGAGCCATGCCTGAGAAGAAAGTCCTTATCATTGATGCAGATGTTGCCAGTCGCAATTTCATTGCGCGCAATCTGCTTGGACAAAAATATGAAGTCATTCAGGCAGGCTCTGGCAAGGAGGGATTAATTTACGCTTGGCGTGACCGACCTGACCTTGCGGTGATTGACCCAACCATCACAGATATAACAGGCGAGGATCTCGCCAGAAAATTGAAACAGGATGCGCGCACTGCAAACATGCCGTTGATCGCTCTCAGCAGCGATGCAAGTGTGGCGCGTATAAAATCCTGTCTTGATGCGGGTTTTAGTGAATATGTAACCAAATCCGGACAGGCCGTGTCCATGCTTAATGAGATGGTCAGTCGGTTATTGGGTATTTCGGGTGCGCTTGTCAAGCAGGGCGGCTTGCTGATGGTTTTCTTAAGCGCAAAAGGCGGAACGGGTACTTCATCCATTTGCGCGAATATTGCCATGAACATCGGACAGAATCAGCCAGAAGCGCGCGTGGTCGTTGTGGATATGGTTCTACCCATCGGTTCCATCGCGCCAATTGTCGGCTACGAAGGACCGCAGAACATCGTCACAATCGCTGAAATGCCCCCAGAAGAGGTCACTCCTGAATTTTTCCGTGATAAATTGATGGAATTTAAGCCATGGCATTTTAATTTGCTGGCTGGTTCGCCTGACCCTGAAAGCAGCAATCACCTAAAAGCGGGGCGCATTTGGGATATTGTTTCAGCTTTGAAAGCATCTTATGATTATGTATTGATTGATATCGGGCGCTCACTTTCCAGGATCACATTACCGCTCATTCAGCACGCGGATCTTAACGTCCTGGTTGTCAGCACCGATGCAAGCACAGTGTCATTAACCAAACCAATTTTGGGGTATATGAAAAGCAAGGGCGTGAATATGGATTCGGTTTTTGCCTTACTTAACCGCGCAGTTGGTTTGGAGGGCTTGAGCAAGATGGAGACAGAGACTGCGCTTGAAATACCGATCAGGACGACCATGCCATATCTCAGCAGTAATTTGGCATTTGCCAACAGCCACCATCAGCCGTTCGCTTTGAAATTCCCAAAGGATACCGCTTCCATTGTTTTCCAGGAGGCGGCGAAGGAAATGTCCAATCTGGCTCGTAATTTACGGGCGGAATAATACTACGGACTGCTGGCATGTTTTTCATACTGGCGGCTCCAAGGGATCAGCGCCATGACCATCGAATATGACGAAAAAGGGAAGTTCTATACTGATATTGTTAAAAAACTGCCGGTGCCGGTTGTGATACAAACCGCCACCCATTTGATGCGCGGATTAGTGCATGTCCGCGATGGGGAACGCTTGAAGAATGAACTTGAGCGGGATGAAATGTTCCTTGCGGTCACCAGCGCCTCTGTTTACAGTGCGGATGATAAAGTCCTATTCAAAGCGCCGTTCATGGCAGTACTACGCGCACAGATCATTTGGATCATGCCTGTTGACGAAGAAGACCAAAAGGATTTGAGCGAATGACATCTCTTAATTCATCTGCTCCCGGCAGGCTTACAAGCCAGGACCTTATTCGGTTAAAAAAATACATTGCCGATAACCTTATGCGCGCTCTGGAATCAGAAGGTGTCTCCGTTGAACAGCGTTCCGCCTTTGTTAAGCAGAATATCATCCATATCTACGAGCAGACGCAGCTGAAACTGCCCGATGATCTGCGTAAGCAGATATTTGATCAAGTTTTGAACGACCTGCTTGGCTTTGGACCGATCCAGTCATTGTTGGATGATGAAGATGTTTCGGAGATCATGGTTAACGGACCAAAGAAGGTCTTTGTTGAGAAAAAGGGGAAGC
>DZBA01000303.1:0-1173 GCA_022729775.1 Anaerolinea thermophila
CATCATGGATAAAAAAACAAATTGGGATGTAGTGATCATCGGCGGCGGACCGGCTGGTTTCTTTGCCGCGCTCCGCTATGCGGAGTTGAAGCCCGGCACGCGCGTTTTGATTCTCGAAAAGGCGCAGACCACGCTTGGCAAAGTTTTAATTTCCGGCGGCGGAAGGTGCAACGTCACGCACGCATGTTTTGACCCCATGCAGCTGATTGGATTTTATCCGCGCGGGGGCAACGAATTGCGCGGCGCGTTTACAAAATTCCAGCCTGCGGATACGGTCAAGTGGTTTGAATCACGCGGCGTGAAATTGAAGACAGAAGCGGATGGAAGAATGTTTCCTGTTACGGATTCATCCGAAACCATCGCGGAGTGCCTGCGCGGTGAAGCGAAAAAATTAGGCGTTTGGGTTCAACTCGGCGCGGGCGTTTCGAGCGTGGAAAAATCCTCGCGCGGCGGATTCAATTTGACCGTCAAAGAATCCCGCGCGGAACTTCATCTGCACACGAAGAAATTGTTGATTGCAACGGGCGGGGATTCCAAATCGCTTGAGATAATTCAATCATTGGGACATACCATCGTCGAACCTGTGCCTTCGCTGTTTACATTCAACGTCAAAGACAAACGCATTGATGGCTTGGCGGGCTTGTCTGTTGAGAACGTGACTTTGAAAATGGAAACCGTGACGACGCGCGGCGCGTTACTCGTCACGCATTGGGGCATGAGCGGTCCCGCTGTGCTGAAATGTTCCGCTTGGGGCGCGAGAATTTTGGCAGAGAAGAAGTACCGCGCAAAATTAACAGTGAACTGGCTGGATGATTTTTCTTTCGATAAAACGCTGGAGATTTTGACGCGCAACAAAGAATGGAAGGAAAACGCGCGCAAGAAAGTCGCAACAAACCCCGCATTCTCGCAAATTCCTTTAAGGTTGTGGAAGCAGTTAACGCAATTTGTGGGAGAGAAAAACTGGGCGGATTTATCCAAAGCGGAGCTGCGCCAACTCGCGCAAGAGTTATGCGCGGGCGAATTCCACATCACGGGCAAGGGGCAGTTCAAAGATGAATTTGTCACCTGCGGTGGAGTCAGTTTGAAGGAAGTGGATTTCAAAACCATGCAAAGCCGCGTGGTCGAAAAACTATTTTTCGCGGGCGAGGTGTTGGATATTGACGGCGTGACCGG
>DZBA01000303.1:1273-2476 GCA_022729775.1 Anaerolinea thermophila
TAATTAATTCATTTTCAGATTGGAATTCTCTTATGCTCATTGTCGTAAAAATTGGAACATCAACGCTCACTTCCAGCACCACAAAAATCACCCCGCCATTGATTGTTGAATTGGCAAGGCAAATCACAGCCATACAAAATGCAGGGCATCAAGTCATTCTGGTCTCTTCCGGTGCAATGGCGGCGGGACGTGAAAAATTGGGCTATCCTCAACTTCCCAAAGACATCCCCGCCAAACAGATGATATCCGCTGTTGGGCAGCCGCGCCTGATGGCGATTTATGAACAAATCTTCGCGCTGTATGGTCGCACGGTGGCGCAGGTCTTACTCACACGCGCGGACCTTGCCGACCGCCGCCGCTATCTCAACGCGCGCAACACATTGACCGCGCTGGTCGAACATGGCATTCTGCCCATCGTCAATGAAAATGACACCGTCGCTACGGAAGAAATCCGCGTGGGCGATAATGACAACCTCTCGGCGCTGGTTGCCAACGTGGTCGAAGCGGATATGCTCGCGCTGCTCACCGACCAGCAGGGACTGTTCACCGCAGACCCGCGCAATAATCCAGACGCGCAATTGGTGCAAGAAGTCACCGCGCCCGAAATCCCGCCCGAACTGTGGGAAGCGGCGGGTGGCAATGGCACAGCGCTTGGCACAGGCGGCATGGTCACAAAACTTCAAGCCGCAGACTTGGCGCGGCGGTCAGGGACTGTGGTCATCATCGCGCAAGGCACAGAGTCAAATGTGTTGGAACGTCTCGCAAACGGCGAGAGAATCGGCACGCGCTTTGCGCCGGTCATCTCCGCGCTGGAAAGCCGCAAGCGCTACATCCTTTCGGGACGTTTATCGCCCGGGCAAATCACCGTCAACGAAGGCGCGGCGGCGGCGCTCAAACGCGGGGGCAGTCTGCTGCCTGTTGGCGTGACTCAAGTCGCGGGTGAATTTGATCGCGGGGACACGATCCGCGTGCTGGATGAAGAAGGACGCGAACTTGCGCGCGGACTCACATCCTACTCCAGCGCGGATTTGCTCCGCCTGCGCGGGCATCACTCCGATGAAATCGAATCCTTGCTTGGGTATGATTATGGCGACGAAGTGATTCATAGAAACGATTTGGTGTTGTTGTAAAAAATTCGGAGTCCAGAAGTTCTACTTCTGGAAACCCGCAAGTAGAACTTGCGGAGTCCAGTTTACGCGGAGT
>DZBA01000303.1:2576-4301 GCA_022729775.1 Anaerolinea thermophila
AAGTAGAACTTGCGGAGTCCAGTTTACGCGGAGTCCAGAGGTTCTACTTCTGGAAACCCGCAAGTAGAACTTGCGGAGTCCAGTTTACGCGGAGTCCAGAGGTTCTACTTCTGGAAGCCTGCAAGTAGAACTTGCGGAGTCCAGTTTACGCGGAGTCCAGAAGTTCTACTTCTGGAAACCCGCAAGTAAAACTTGCGGAGTCCAAGTAGGAGAGAGGCACATGCTAAACGAAATCGGAAAAAAAGCCAAACACGCCGCGCGGACTCTTGCCCGCTTAACAACCGCGCAAAAGAACGCGGCAATTCATCTTATGGCAGATGCTTTGATTGCCGACCAAAATGCAATTCTCACCGCAAACGCGCAGGATGTGGAAGCAGGCAAAGCAAACGGACTCTCCGCCTCGATGGTTGACCGCCTGATGTTGAACGAATCGCGGCTGGCGGGCATTGCCGATAATTTGCGGCAGGTGGCAAATTTGCCCGACCCCGTTGGCGAAATTTTTGAAGAAGGGACGCTGCCCAACGGATTACATGTTCGCAAGCAACGCGTGCCGCTGGGCGTGCTGGGCGTAATTTATGAAGCGCGTCCCAACGTCACTGTGGATGTAGCCGGTCTTGCCCTCAAAAGCGGCAACGCGGTTATCTTGCGCGGCGGAAGCGAAACACTTCATTCCAACCGCGCGTTGATTGCGGCTTTGCAGCGCGCGCTCACGCAAAGCGAAATCCCAAATGATGTTATTCAATTTATTGACAGTCCAGATCGCGCGTTGGTGCTTGACTTGCTTCACCTCAAAAATTATGTGGATATGATCATCCCGCGCGGTGGCGCAGGCTTGCATGAATTTTGCCGCGAGAACAGCCATGTCCCTGTCATTACGGGCGGCATCGGCATTTGTCATTTGTTTGTAGATGAAACGGCAGATTTGGATGCCGCGCTGAAAATTATTCACAACGCCAAGACTCAGCGCCCCAGCGTGTGCAACGCGCTCGATACCGCCCTCGTACATCGCGCCGTCGCGCAGGAATTTTTGCCGCGCCTAGTGAATCACCTCGCGCCTGCGGGCGTGACCTTCCGCGCGGAGTCTGTTGCGGCTTCGATGTTGAGTCACGAATCCGTTTTGCCTGCGGGCGAGAAAGACTTTGATACAGAGTGGCTCTCTCTCGTGCTGGGACTCAAAGTGGTGGACGGACTTGACGACGCGATGGAACACATCTTCGCGCACAGCACCGCACACTCAGACGGAATCCTGACGCGCACTGATGAACATGCCCAGCGGTTTGTCGCGGAAGTGGACTCGGCGGCGGTTTATGTCAACGCCAGCACGCGCTTCACTGACGGCACAGAGTTGGGGCTCGGCGCGGAAGTTGCCATCTCGACCCAACGCTTGCACGCGCGCGGTCCTATGGCGCTGCGCGAATTGACCACTTACAAATGGATCATCATCGGACAAAACCACGTCAGGAAGTAATTATTTTTTAGGACTCAATCAATGAATTTTTCTTCTGCCCTCGGATTTACTGGAACGGTAATAGACCTTGTTCGCGCAACGCCGCAGTTGACGCGCCTTTTACGCGAGCGGAAATCATTTGGCGTATCGGCAGACGCTTCTGGCACAAGTTTCGTCGTAAGCATGGGCTGGACAGCGTACGGGCTGATGACGCGCCAACCGTATGTGACGCTCGCTTCGGGTATTATGGCGGGCGCGTTTTTCATCGTCACCTTGGC
>DZBA01000022.1 GCA_022729775.1 Anaerolinea thermophila
TTGGAGATAAAACATAATGAGCTTTCTTTCAAACCTGTTTGGACCTTCTGTTCCGCAAATTACCGCAAGTGAGGTGAGTGAAAAACTGAAGTTCGGAAAACATCCGCTCGTGTTGGATGTGCGCCAGCCGGATGAGTTCCGTCAAGGGCACATCAAAGGCGCGAAGTTGATGCCGCTGAATGAGTTATATAAGCGCATGAAAGACCTCCCCAAAGGACGCGAGATTATCTGCGTATGCGACACAGGCAGCCGCAGCCGCTCCGCTGCGAAGATTTTAATGAAGGAAGGGTACACCGTCTTCGATTTAACCGGCGGCATGGTTGCGTGGAAGCGCGCTAAAATGCCGGTGGAAAAATAGCGCGCAAGGAACGCTCTCTTAAAACACGAAGGTCACGAAGCAAATTTACTTCGTGACCTTCGTGTTTTGTGCGCTACAAGCCTTTTGTACACGGGTTTGACGGACACTTGCTCCGCCTGCAAGGGCAGGTGGTACGCGGACTTACACGGATTTTTTTAAAGATTTTTCCGTGAGAATCCGTGAAATCTGTGGCATCCGTGTACAGAAAGGTGTGCACGCAAAGGTTGTCACATGGGGCTGCAAAATCTCCCGATTTTGCCCCGAAAGTCAGGAGACTTTCGAATCCATCCCTGACATGTTTTGCGTGCACACACAGAAAGGTACTTATTAAACAGTCTCTAAAAGTTTTTCAAGCAGTCTTATTTTTTAATCCACTGTTCCAGCGGGTTTTATATCTTTCAAATTCAATTGATAGGTTACGCGCCCGTTGAATTCATTTGGCTCGTAAGTAAATAACACATCCACGCGCGAGGGCATTTTATTCTTCCAATCGCCGAGACGAAACCCAATCGCGTCGTGAGGATAGCCGCTTTCATCTTCGAGCGTCAGCTTCAAATGTTTGGCATCCGCGCCGACGGTGCGCGCATTTTTCACTTTGACATTTCGCGCAATAAAGGTCGGGTTGGGATTTCCGTATCCTGTCGGCTCCAAAAAGCGCAGCGCGGTTTCATATAAATCCCCGCGCATTTCTGTCAGTGAGACTTCCACATCCGCAGTTAAGGTTGCGCGCAAATCCATACCAGCAAGTTTTTCACGGGCAATGGATTTAAGCCTTTCCACCAAAATTGCCAAATTCTCATTCTTCACGGTAAAGCCCGCCGCCGCCGCATGTCCGCCGTGACGGACGAGCAAATCGGCGCATTGGTCAAGCGCGTCAGTGATGTGAAATTCGGGAATGGAGCGGCAAGACCCGCGCGTCTCTTCCGCGCCTTTGGTGGCGACAATTGCCGGGCGGTAATGCGTTTCGGTCAGGCGTGAAGCTGCAAGCCCAATCACCCCGGAGTTGAAATCTTCATGCGCGGCAAAAAGCAAATATGATTCGGGGTCGTCGCGCATGGCAATTTCTTCCGCTTGAATTTGCATCTCACGCGTGATGTTTTGCCGCTCGCGGTTTTGGATGTTAAGTTCCTGCGCGAGTTGACCGGCGCGGCTTGGCTCTTTTGTGGTGAGCAGTTCAAACGCCGCGAGGGCTTCTTTCAATCTTCCCGCCGCGTTGAGACGCGGTCCCAATGAAAAGCCAATATGTCCCGCGTTGACCTTTTTCAGCGAAACATCGGCAACCGCCGCAAGCGAGAATAATCCCTGCCGCGTGGTTTGGCGCATTTGTTTAAGCCCGTTACGGACGAGGACGCGATTTTCACCGGTGAGCGGCGCAAGGTCGGCAACGGTGCCAAGCGCGACCAAATCCAGCAGGGAGTTGAGAATCGCGGCGTTGTTTTGTCCTTCATTTCCCAACAAAGCCTGCGCGATTTTATAGGCAATGCCAACACCCGCCAAATCTTTATCGTGATACAGGTCGCCTTTTTGTTTTGGGTTGATGACCGCAATCGCAGGCGGCAGGTCGCCTTCCGCGGGATGGTGATGGTCGCTGATGATTAAGTCAAGCCCAATCTCGCGCGCGTGACCTGCTTCACCCGGCGAGCGGATTCCGCAATCTACGGTGATGACCAATTTCACGCCGGAAGCTTTCAACTCATCCAGCGCGTTGTTGTTCAAACCATAACCTTCTTCAAAGCGGTTGGGAATATATCCGCGCGCGTCCGCGTTCAAAAATTGAAGCGCCTCCACCAGCAGCGCGGTGGATGTTACGCCGTCCACATCATAATCGCCATAGATGGCAATGGGTTCGCTGTGTTCGATTGCGTAGCGGATGCGGTCAACTGCCGCGCGCATATCGGTCATCCCAAACGGGTCGGTATCGAAACTCGGTTTGGCGTTGAGATAAGCGCGCGCTTCGGCGTCGGTGGGATAACCGCGATTGAAAACAATCTGCCTTAAGATGCGCGGAAATTTCTCCATAGCGGCGTCCGCTTCAGGAGTGATGATGGGTTGGGTTAACCAGTGCTTGGGGGAACGTGTGTCGGATGTCATATAAAAATTGTGATGTTCAAAGTATAAACGTTGATGTAACTGTATGGAAGGGTGTTGTATAATTTGGTGATAGCAAAAGGAGTAAAAGTTATGAAACCATTGGCGCCTGATGAGAAACTCGCCCCAGTTATGATCTACACTCCCACCATGTTGGTGCGCGGTGATCTGGTCACAAAGGAAAATGTGCGCGTGAGTATCTTGTTACGAACACAGGGCGTTCCCAATTACCTGCACATCCATAATGCCCATGCGGTCATCTTTGGCGGCACACCGCCAAAAACGCTTTCATTTTCAGAGATGTTTGTTCCAACCCCAAGCGTGATTGCCTTCCATCTTGTCCCGCCCACGCAGGATGTGATGGATTACGACACAAGCGAAGCCAACCGCATTATGCAGCCGATGGATTTGGTGGTCGGCACCTTTAATTTCAAGGGACACGTCCGCATGTCTGCTCAAACCGAAGTGAGCGTAAGTTTGGAAGTGATGCGCATTTCATGGCTTTCGATTTACGATACGCAGATTACAAACCCATACCTGCCGCAGTTTCAAATGCAAGTGCCGCTGCTAGTCATCAGTCCCACGCAAGTCAGCATGGCAATGTCATAAAAAAAACTTTACCGCCGATTTCTCGGCGGTATTTTTTTTACGCCGCAAGAGTGGTTTTATGATTTATACACTTCGGGGTTGATGCAATTTGGCAGGCGCTCGCCTTTCAACCCTGCGATGAGATTCTGCGCCGCAAGCAGGGACATCATGTCGCGCGTTTTTTTGCTTGCGCTGCCAAGATGCGGAACGATGATGCAGTTTTCCAATTCCAACAGCGGGGAATCCATCGGGAGCGGTTCCGGGTCAGTGACATCCAACGCGGCGGCGAAAATCCTATTCGAGCGCAGCGCGATATATAAAGCCGTTTGATCCAACACGCCGCCGCGCGCGGTGTTGACCAACACTGCATTCGATTTCATCTTCGACAAAAATTCCGCGTTGACAAAGTGTTTGGTCTGCGCTGTGAGCGGAACATGCACAGAGACAAAATCTGATTCGCGCAGCAACGTGTCGAGGTCAACGGGCTGGGCGTTATGCGCGGGCGACGCGGTCGGGTCGTGATATAAGACGCGCATGTCGAATCCCTGCGCGCGTTTGGCAACGGCTTGACCGATGCGCCCAAATCCGATGACGCCCAAAGTTGCGCCGGCAAAATCCGCGCCAAGCAGCAGACTCGGCTGCCATGTCACCCACTTGCCCGCGCGAAGGAAGCGTTCGGATTCGGTCACTCTCCGCGCGGCAGATAACATCAGCGCGAAGGCTTGGTCTGCGGTTGCGTCGGTTAATACGCCGGGCGTGTTGCCAACGGGAATCCCGCGCGCGGTGGCGGCTGCCACATCAATATGATCCACGCCAACGGACATGCTGCTGATAACCTTGAGTTGCTTTCCAATCGCGTCCATGACTTCACCGTCAATTTTATCGGTGAGCAGGCAAAGCAGACCGTCTGCGCCGCGCGCGCGTTCAATCAACATCTCGCGTGAAGGCGGAAGTTCTTCTTCCCAAACGTCGAGCGTGGGAAAAGATTCGCGCACGCGATCCAATCCAAATTCGGGGATGAGGCGGGTGATGAAAATTTTATCCATGCCCAGAGTATAATCCGCGTATGGAAAAAATCAAGCAACCCAATTCACGTCATTGTTTTATATGCGGGGTGGAAAATCCCGTCGGCTTGCATTTGCACATTTACGAAGTCGAGCCGGGCGTTGTCGAAACCGAATACATTGCGCCTGATCATTTTCAAGGCTACCCCGGCGTGTTACACGGCGGAATCGTCGCGGCGATTTTGGATGAAATTTCCGGGCGCGCGCAAATGGGCAGCGACTTAGAAAATCCGCGCTTTATGTTCACCGGCAAACTTGAAATCAAATATCGCAAGAACGTCCCCGTTGGCAAAAAGTTAAAAGTCATCGGCAAAGCGGGCAAAAGCAAACGCAACCTCGCGGAAGCTTGGGCTGGGATTTATGACGCGGAGACAGATGAACTGCTCGCGGAGGGAAACGCCATTCATATTGATGTGCCAAAAGAACAGCTGGATTTTTCAAAGTTGGACGAATTGGGTTGGAAGGTGTACCCCGATTAAAAAAGGAATCCAGAAGTTCTACTTCTGGGCGTTGTGTAGTTTCCGCAAGTAGAACTTGCGGAGTCCATTGCGAATTCAGAAGGTCTACTTCTGGGCATTGCCTAGTTTCCGCAAGTAGAACTTGCGGAGTCCGTTGCGAATCACAGAGGTTAAAAAATCTCCGTGTCTCGGTGTCTCAGGCTTGTGGAAGTTAGTTATGCTCAATTTTCATCATTTCGGCAAGCTCACATCGCCCCGATGTTCTTTCGGGAAGGCAAGCCTTCGATGTGAAACCCTTTCATAAAAAAACGTTCCGAAGGATTCTTGGAGAGACGCGAATCCTACCCGATAACCTTCGGAACGGTGTCTTCATCATTTCCGCAAGCAACCCGCAAAGCAGGACAAGTTATATGATGCCCTCGGTCATAAATTGCGCTTTCCCGATTCTAAAAAAGCGCAATTTGTGACCGTGATGGGTATAATTACATCACTTCAGTCGCACTGGACTTGACTGAACAAGCCATCCAAATAATTCCCTTATGGAGACCAAAAGATGATTACTGCATATCACCGCCCGAAGACAATGGATGAAGCCCTCGCGCTTCTTATCAAACCCAACACCCTGCCACTTGGCGGCGGCACGCTGCTTTCCCATTCCAAAACGGATTCTGTCGAAGCCGTGGACCTGCAAGCGCTGGGACTGACCACCGTCACGCGCAAAGGCAATGATTTGGAACTCGGCGCGACTCTCACTCTGCAAGCCTTATTCGAAAGCGGAGATTGCCCAGCCGCGCTAAAAGCCGCGCTCAAACTTGAAGCGCCGCTCAACCTGCGCAACACGGCAACCATCGCGGGGACTTTGGTCGCCGCGGATGGACGCTCCACGTTTGCGGTGGCGCTGCTTGCGCTCGACGCCAAAGTAACAGTGGTCACAGACAAGACAGCGACGTTCAGCGTGGGCGAATATTTATTGAACCGCCCCAAGGGGTTGATTACGCAAATCACGATTCCCTTGAATGTCAAATCCGCATTCGAGTACGTCTCGCGCACGCCATCAGACAAGCCCATCGTTTGCGCCGCGTTAACCCAGTGGACATCGGGACGCGCGCGCCTCGCGCTCGGCGGGCATGGCGCGACTCCCACCCTTGCGATGGATGGGACGGAAACAGACGGTCTCGACTCTGCCGCGCGGAACGCCTATCACGAAGCGCAGGATGACTTTGCCAGCGCGGATTATCGCGCAGATGTCGCCGCGACGCTTGCCAAGAGATGCTTGACTGGGATGTAAACCGATAAGCAAGGAAGCAGGCGGCTCTGGGGTCGCCTGTTTCCTGATGGTAAGAAAAAATTCACGGCTTTTATCGAAAAGGATAAGGGAATGACATCACAAATCACCGCCCCCGCAATTATTCATAAATTGGTTGAGACCTTCGAGCAGAATTTAGATTCGTATCGTTCCAGCAAAAACGAAACCGAATTGCGCCGTGAATTTTTAGATAAGTTTTTTACCGCGTTGGGTTGGGATGTTGCCAATGAAAAAGGCTATGACGAAGCCCATAAAGAAGTCGTCCATGAATTTTCAGTGGAAGTGGAAGGACAAGGCAAGAAAGCAGATTATGCGTTTCGCACAGGAGCAGGTAAATTCGACTTTCTCGTTGAAGCAAAAAAACCATCGGTAAAAATTGAAAGCAGCCAAGAATCCGCTTTTCAGTTGAGAAGATATGGTTGGAGCGCAAAACTTCCACTCAACATATTGACCGACTTTGAACATTTTGCTATTTACGATTGCCGTGCAAAGCCAAATCACAATGACAAAGTTTTAGTTGGGCGACACAAAATCTTCCATTACAAAGAGTATACAACGAGATGGAATGAGATTGTAGAACTTTTCTCGCCTGAAGCCGTGCGGAAAGGTTCACTTACTATATACGCCGAAAAGAAAAAGGTAAAAGGCACAGCGGACGTTGACGACGCATTTTTGCAGGAAATTGAACGCTGGCGGGAATTGCTTGCAAAAAATATTGCCTTGCGAAATGATGATATTGATATTGCAGGCTTGAATTATTCCGTTCAAATGACGATTGACCGCATTGTATTTTTGCGAATTTGTGAAGAACGTGGAATCGAGCCTGAAAATCAGTTGTTGGAAATTGCCAATCATGAAAATTCGTATGAAGAATTATGCGAGTTATTCAAACGCGCCGACACAAAATATAACTCCGGCTTATTTCACTTCAATCAAGAAAAAGGACAAAACAGCCGTCACGATGATTTGACTCTTTCACTGGATATTGACGACAAAGTTTTGAAAGACATCATTTCAAACTTGTATTATCCAAAAAGCCCGTATGCTTTTCTTTATATTCCTTCCGATATTTTAGGGCAGGTGTACGAGCGTTTTCTTGGCAAGGTGATTCGTTTAACGGCGGGACATAACGCCAAAGTGGAAGAAAAGCCCGAAGTCCGCAAGGCAGGCGGGGTGTATTACACGCCGACTTATATTGTGGAGTACATTGTCAAGAACACAATCGGTACATTGGTAAATAAGGAAATAAGTAGCAGAAAAGCGGGTATGACTCCTGCGGACGCGGCGAAATTGAAAATTGTTGACCCGGCTTGCGGTTCGGGGACATTCCTGCTTGGCGCATATCAATTTTTGCTGGATTGGCATTTGAACTGGTATGTTGAGAATGAGCCTGAAAAATGGGCAAGCGGAAAATCGCCTGCCATTTACAAACCCATCACCTATTATAAGCAAGCGGAAGTCAAGGAAGATATGGACGGCAAGCGCGTGATTCGGGAAGGCGTGGCAGAGATCAAAGGCGAGTGGAAATTAACTGCCGCTAAAAAACGCGAGATTTTGCTCAACAACATCTACGGCGTAGATATTGATCCGCAAGCGGTGGAAGTGACAAAGCTTTCCCTTTTGCTCAAAGTGTTGGAAAACGGCAACGGGCAGTTGGGACTCGGCATGGAGCGCATTCTGCCCGACTTGGGAAATAATATCAAATGCGGTAACTCATTGATTGGCTTCGATTATTTTGAGGGTCAATTACTGCCTGAAGAAACAGAACGGGCAAAGGTGAATCCGTTTAACTGGAAAAATGAATTCAAAGAAGTTTTCTCGAATGGCGGCTTTGACGCGGTAATTGGGAATCCGCCGTATGTGCGTAGTCAGACCTTGACATCAGAACACCGAGAATATTTCAATAAAAAATATACAACCGCAACTAAAACCTATGACATCTATGTTTTATTTGTCGAAAAAGCCATTTCGCTTCTTTCCGAAAAAGGGCGTTGCGGTTTTATTCTACCCAATAAATTCTTCACCACAGATTACGGCGAAGGATTACGAAAATTGCTCGGAAAAAACAATCTTATCGAGAGAATCGTTGATTTTGAAGATGGACAAATTTTTGTTGGAGCAGGAACATATACCAATTTGCTATTTCTCAAGAAATACTCTACAAACGAGCCTGAATATATTGGACTGGGAACAGTCTATAGAGATAGCGGAAGTCATGGATTGGAAAACGCTCTGCTCAAAACCGAAATGAAGTTTCAGAAAATAAAGATAACAGAAGATGGTTCTCGCTGGATTTTAGCAGCAGGCATTCAAGGCGATATTTTATTAAAAGCAAAAATTGAATTTCCATCCTTTGTTGATTTTTCCCCCCATATATATCAAGGTCTAAAAACCAGCGCGGATAAAATTTATCTCGTCAAAGTTTTGAAAGAGCATGGAAAAAACGTTTCAATTCAAAACGGATTAGGCGAAGAATCAATTATTGAAAAAGACTTACTTCGTCAGGTAGTGAAAGGCGAGGATGTTCATCGTTATTTCACTGACAAGTCGCAAAATCTCTACATACTTTATCCTTATACATTGGAAAATGGAGGAAAAGCAAATATCATTTCAGCCGCAATATTGGAGAAAAAATACCCAAAGGCTTGGAAATATTTGAACGAGCATAAAAAAATTCTTGGCGCAAGAGATAATGGCATTTGGAACTCTCGCAAAGACTGGTATGCCTATGCGAGAAGCCAAAATATTAGCGCGTTTGTAGGCGAGAAATTCTTGATTCCTTACATGACGACCAGATTGAGAGTAAATTTAGACAAAGATGAAAATTTATTTTTTGTGAACATTACAACTGGCGGTTACGGCTTTCGGCTACGAGTAAAAGAAAATCCTGAATATGTAATGGCTTTATTAAACTCAAAATTTTTGAATTATTCGATACAACAAATGACAAATAAGTTTCGCGGCGGTTATTTTGCTGTGAACAAGCAAGGGATCGAACGATTGCCATATCGCCCCATTGACTTCTCCAATCTCGTTGAAAAATCCCAGCACGATAAAATCGTCATTCTTGTCGAGCAAATACAGGAACTACACAAAAGGCTGGCAAAAGCAAAAACTCCGCAAGAGAAAGAAGGTTTGGCGCGTCAAATTCAGGACGCAGATTCTTCCATTGATTCACTCGTCTACGAGTTATACGGGTTGAATGAAGAAGAAATCAAAATTGTGGAAAACAAGACCTGACACCTTGTTTTTGCCCAAACAAGGCTACGTTTCACTCAAAACCGAAAATCTTGTACACGGATTACGCGGATTGCACGGACAAAAACGGATAAATCTTAAAAAAATCCGTGAGAATCCGCGTAATCCGTCAAATCCGTGTACAAAAGATTGAAGCACTGAAGTGAAATGTGCCTTATTTTGGGCGAAATTTAGGTGACAGGTTTCATCGTAGCTGCTGTTAATCAGACTTCTGAGAATGAAATGAGTTCTGGTCAATTAGAGCTGTGTGGAAACCTGTCAGGCCTGGAACGAGGGGAATCCAATCAGGCGACAGAGTCCGCTGTGAAGAGGGGCGAGTCAAAGAGATAGTTTTTGCAAGCCATCAACCGCTATAATTGCATCAACTTGTAAATTCAAAAGGTCAATCAATGACACTCCCCCAAACCTCCCCAACCCTACTCAAACCTATCAAGCCTGTTGGCATTGTCGGCTATGGCGCGTATGTGCCGAGATATCGAATCCCCGCGAAGGAAATCGCCCGCGTGTGGACAGGCAAAAGCGGCGGATTGCCCATCAAAGAAAAAGCCGTCCCCGGACTCGATGAAGACGTCATCACCATGTCCATCGAAGCGGCGCGCAATGCCATGCTCCGCGCGCAAATTGACCCGACCGAACTCCGCGCGGTGTGGGTCGGATCCGAGTCGCATCCCTACGCGGTCAAGCCAACTTCCACCGTAGTTGCGGAAGCCATCGGCGCAGTCCCCAACACGCAGGGCGCGGATTTTGAATTCGCGTGCAAAGCAGGGACGGAAGCCCTAGTCGCCGCGATGGGTATTGTCGGCTCTGGCATGGGACATTACGCCATGGCAATCGGCATGGATACGGCGCAAGGCAAACCCGGCGACGCGCTGGAATATACGGCGGGCGCGGGCGGCGGCGCATATATCGTCGGACCGGCGGAAGAATCCCTTGCAACCATCAACGCCTCGTACTCCTACGTCACCGACACGCCAGACTTCTGGCGGCGCGAATATCAAAAATATCCCGAACATGGAATGCGCTTCACGGGTGAACCCGCTTACTTCAAACACATCACCGAAGCCGCGACCCATTTAATGGAAGCCAATGGCACAACCGCAAAAGATTACAAGTGGGCGGTCTTTCACCAGCCAAATACAAAATTCCCGCAGCGCGTCGCGGGTCAACTTGGATTTTCAATGGAACAAATCGAACCCGGATTGCTTGTCCCCATTATTGGAAATACCTACGCGGGCGCGGCGATGATCGGCTTGACTGCCACCCTTGATATTGCCCAGCCCGGCGAAAGAATCCTCGTCGTTTCGTTTGGTTCCGGCGCTGGTTCCGATGCGTTTGACATTACCGTTACAGATAAAATCAGCGCGCGCGCCGGGCTCGCCGCCAAAACGCGGGACTACATTGCCCGACGCAGCGAAATTGATTACGCGACGTATGTCCGCTATCGCGGCAAATTGGCGATGAAGTAATTTGCGCGGAGACATCTCTGGAATCTTTTATGCAAAATCCTTTTCCTAAAAAACTGATTCATCTATCCGCGTTATTCGCCATTCTGCTTTCGCTATTTTTGGCTGCGCCTGTTTCCGCGCAGGAGGAAGAACTGCAACCCAACCCGCTGGCGGAGCAATACATTCTCGAAACTCTCGCCGCGCAGAATCACGTCATCCTCGACCAGCAATTCCCAAACGAAAAAGACCGCGTCATCGGCGGACAATTTTTTGTGAACTTGCTGCGCAATCCTGACTTCCAAGACAAGCAGTGGATTACCTTGCGCTTTGTCACCATTGTAGGGAATGTCGAAGCCTACAATCTCCAACTTCCTTTCGATGTGTTTTTATACAACATCGAATTCAAGGGCGAGGTAAACTTTGGAGGCTCGAATATACAACGCTTGCGCATCAAAGATTCTGTCTTCGAAAAATTTGTCTACTTCGATCAAATTGTGATTGGAAAAAGCCTCGAATTGCAAGGAACTTCCTTCGGGCAAGGCGTGTATTTCAAAGGCGCTCAAATTGCGGGCGACCTGTTGATGAACAACGCCCAAATTATGGGCAAAGAACGCTCAGAAGAAGCGTTGTACACCACACATCCCTCCGAATTTTGGGAAATGATTGTCGGGCAGCATTTTGTTTTGGACGGCGCGTTTATCGAAGGCGAAACCACTTTTGCAAGGTCAACCTTCCAAATCGCGTCTTTCAAAGGGACAAAGTTTGGCAGCCGCGCCGATTTCACCAAATTAGAAGTGGAGCGCGAACTGGTCTTCGATAACGCCTCCTTTGGCGGCGAAGCGGTGTTTGCCCAAGTTAACTTTGGCGATTCCTCTTTTGCGGGCGCGTCCTTCTTGGACTTTGTAACTTTCGAAGAGAGCGTCATCGCCGGTGATTTGAATTTGAGCGGGGTGTCGTTCCAGTCAGCGGACAAAATCGCCAACCTGAAAAGAATCACCGTCGGCGAATCGTTATTCTTGAATTCTATTTTCGCGCCCGCCGGGTTGGACATTAGCCAGTCCGAGCTAGACGACCTTTTTATCAGCGCGGCAGATAAAACCCCCATCGCCATCCTCGACCTGACGCAAGCCGAAATTGCCCGCCAGTTCGAAATCAAATCCGCGAACATCAACTCCCTGCGCGCGGACGGAATCAGCAACGAAGGAACGCTGACTCTGGAAAATGTCAGCGTTGACAAAACCCTTGCTTTGAAGAACGCCAAATTCAACCTAATGGTTATCATCGGCTTGAACTGGCCCCAGGAGCCGAGCGCCTTCAACATGCGCGGCATGTCTTACGCCGACATTGACATCGGCGAGCAAGGCTTGACCGAAGAAACCTGGCAGGGCTTGTTATATCTCATCGAAAATTCAGCCTACAGTCCGCAGGCATACCAAACCTTGATGGAATTCCTCACGAACAAGGGACACCCCGATTGGGCGCAGGAAGTTCACCTTGCGATGAAACGCCGCGAGCGCAACACCGCGCTGGAACCTTTTTCGACAGATTGGTTTTGGAGTTGGTTTCTCGATATCTTTACAGGATACGGAGACCGCCCCGCGCTGGCTTTCGTTTGGAGCGCGATGGTGGTCGCCACCGGCGCGTGGATTTATCGCAAAGAGGAATTTATGATTCCCGTAGACCAGGACGAAGTCAAGTTGCGATACAGCCCTGTCTTGTATAGCTTCGCCTTGTTCATCCCGTACATTGACTTGGAAGTGGCAAGCAAATGGGAGCCAAACCCAGAGCGGGCTTGGGCAAATAATTACAAATATTTCCACAAGATATTGGGATGGATTCTCATGCCCATTGCGCTGCTTGCCTTTGGCGGCGTGCTTGGATAGTTTTTTTAGGATACCTATGACTGACATCGTAATTGCAGGAATTGGACAAACCGAAGTTGGCGAGCATTGGGATATTGACATCCGCGACCTTGCTTTTGCCGCCATTCATGACGCGCTCAAAGACACAGGCGGACTCAAACCGCAGGCATTATTTGTAGGAAATATGCTCGCGCCGAATCTCTCGCGGCAGGCGCATCTCGGCGCATTAATCACAGACTTTGCCGGGCTGAATGGCATCGAAGCCATCACCACAGAAGCGGCGGGCGCGTCCGGCGGCGCGGCATTGCGTCAAGGTTATCTCGCCATCAAAAGCGGAATGGTGGATGTCGCCCTCATCCTCGGCGTGGAAAAATTTACAGATAAGATTGGCGCCGGGCTCGATGAAGCCCTAGCCACCACAAGCGACGCGGATTTTGAAGCCATTCATGGCATGACTCCCACATCTCAAGCCGCGTTGATGATGAAGCGTTACATGCACGAAAATCAAGTCCCCGCGGACGGCTTCGCAGGTTTTGCGCTGACCGCCCACGCGCATGGCGCAAAAAATAAAAATGCCATGTTCCGCAAAGCCATCAAACCCGAAGCGTACGCCAAAGCGGAAATGGTCAGCGCGCCATTAAATATGTTCGACGCCGCGCCCAATGCCGATGGCGCAGCCGCGCTAATTCTCACCCGCCGCGATTTGCTCCCGCGCGAGTTTAAGAATCCGCTTGTAAAAATTGCCGGGTCGGCGGCATCGTCAGATACGCTTGCGTGGCATGACCGCAAAGACATGCTGTATTTCGATACCGCGCAACTCTCGGCGGGCAAGGCGATGAAGCAAGTCGGCTTGACGCTCGATGGCATTGATTTTTTTGAATATCACGACATGTTCAGCATCTACGCCGCATTACAACTCGAAGCGGTTGGATTTGCAATCAAAGGAAGGGGTTGGAAACTCGCGGCGGATGGCTCGCTTGGGATTAAGGGAAATATCCCCTCCGCGACGATGGGCGGGATGAAAGCGCGCGGATTCCCCGGTGGCGCGGCGGGCGTGTATCAGGCTGTGGAAGCGACTCTTCAACTGCGCGGGCAAGCGGGCGCGAATCAAGTCGCGGAGGCAAGGTTCGGGTTGATTCAATCGCTCGGCGGACCGGCATCCACATCCATCAGTCACGTCTTGCAAAGAATGGACTAGCCCAAATCCCCTGCGCGGTTTGAATCGCAAGAAAGAAAAAAGCGGCGAGGGCGACAATTCCCGCGAGCATATAATTCCAATGGGCAATGCCGATGGTGATGGGAATAAACATGCGGCTCAACACAATCAAAGCCATCGGCGTCCATTTGAAAAATTGTTTTTGATAAAAAGCCAACAGCGCAAGCGCAAGCGAGAAAAATACAAACGGGCGGTAAAGGTAGCCATCAAATAACGGCAGACCGTCATAGATTTTTTGCTGCCATGGGATGAAAGCGTAAAAGGAGGTTTGCTGCGCGTCGAAATACCACGCCTTTGAGTAAGGAAGCGCGCCGATGATCTTCCCATTTTCTTCGACAAGCTGGAACGTTTTTTCCATCACGCCGCTGTGCGAAGGAATAAAAGAATCTTTGAGTTTTAATAAATAAACCCGCAAGGCAAGGTCGGGATAACTGCGGATGGAATCCCGCGCGGCGTCGCCAAGCAATTTAATCGCCTGATTTTCGGTGTACCCATAACTCAACAATGTGGGATAAATTTCCCAGCCGGTAGGGACAAGCGTCTGCCCCAGCGGTTTATCATAAGCAGCCAACGCCGCCTGAATATTTTTGACCGCGCTGGAATTTTCATCGGTGATGGGAATGCCGCTTGCTTCGCCAAAATATACCCAACCATCATACAGGACTTCGTCCGCGTAATTGCTCAACCCGAAGAAATGATGCACGCGCTGATTGTGCGCTGACCAAGCCAGCAGCGGCAAAGACGCAAGCGCGACCACAACGCCAAGTGCGAACAGGCGTTTATATATTTCCTGTTTTTCCCAAATAATTTTAAGAAATAAAAACGCAGCGCCAATGGCAAACAAGAGAATATTTTCAGCGCGCAGCAGCACGGCAAATGTCCCTGCAAGCATGAAAGCAAAGAGCGTTTTCCATGATGGGGATTCAAGCGCAGTAAGCAAGGTCACGCAATATGCCAGCACAAAAAACACATTGGGTCCGTCAGACATGACGAAATTCGAGAAGAGATAAAGTTCGGGGATGAAGACCCCAATCAACGCGGAAAAGAAAGCGAATGACCGCCGCCGATACAACTTCCATGTCAACAGATACAACATGGGAATCACGCCAATCGTCAGCAAATGTAAGGTGAGTTTAACTCCTGCGGCATTTTTCCCAAACAACAAAAAAGCGGGCGTAAATAAAAAGGTCGTGCCAGGTCCGCGCGCGGCGGGTACGCCATCGAGATTGCCGTATTCCATCCAATGAATCACGCCATGCAAATAGCTGGGACTATCCGAGGCGGTGATGAGCGGAACGGAGAAAAAATTCAGCGCGTGAAAAATCAACGCAAGCGCAAGCAGGATGAGCAAATTTACGCGGTGAGACAAAAACCTGTCCACGCGCGGCTTTGAATCAACGCTCAACTGGGAAATTTCTTGAATCAGCCAAGCGGATAAAATTGCAAAGAAGAACGCCAGAAAATCAAGAAGAACGATGACAGAAAGAATCACGCCAGCTGGAATTCCCATTTTATAGGAGGCGAGAATCGGCGCGGGCTTCGCGCCTGTCTCGGCATCGCGCAGAATGACATCGCGTTTTTTTCCATCGAGAATGACCGTGACATCGCGGCTTTGCGGGGAGCTCTTGAACAGCAAACTGGCTTCATCGCCGACTGCGCCGCGAAAAGACGCGGTCAAAGGTTCGGGGTTTTCACTGACCGTCTTGAATGCGCCGTCTTCAAACTTCCAACCCTTTGCGGCTTTCACCTGCGACAAATTTACCACTTTGCCCGGACGTATTTTGATTTCATAAAGTTCAATGTCGCCAGTGGAATGGGGCGCGGGCATCACCTCGACCCTGTGCCAGACGACGGGCGCGCGGTAAAAATACCACGCGAACAGGGAAGCGGTCAGCACAGCGGGGAAAAGAAAAAAAAGCCAGCGGTTTCTTTCAATCGCAAAAATGGCAGCCCGGATTCGGTTGACAAACAGCAGGATGAAAAGCGACAGAATCGGCGCGGCGAGGAAAAAAATCAGCGCCTCTTGGAGAAAACCCAATCCCCAAAAATTTATAAAATGATGTGAGACACTCAGGACAATCGAAGCGCCAGCAAGGGCGGATATGAATATTTGCCAGTTTGTATATTTTATAGTCATTGAAATTATTATCTCACCTTAAGCAGTTTTACTAAAAAGTAATGTCATTGCGAGCCGCGCTCTTGATTTTTGCGGCGAAGCAATCTCTGACCTGTAAGAACGGATTGCTTCGGACGAAGAACAAAGGCGTCCTCGCAATGACATGGCGTTTTGCGCAAGGTGAGTTATTATAACAAAACGCGGATAACGATAAGAAGTTTTGACATAAAAAAGCGGCGAAGATGTTCTCTTCACCGCTTTTATTTTTATTCCACAATATTGATGGGCAGGCTGTTGTTTGCGCCCATCGCTGCAATGCTGACCTTTGCCGCTATCTTTTGCGAAATCTCCGTCAGGGACTTGGCAACGGGCGAGTCTGGATGGGAGTCTACAATTGGATTGCCGCTGTCGCCTCCAATGCGGACATTCTGGTCCATCGGCACTTTGCCCAGGAAAGTGGTTTCTGTTGCCTTTGCCAATTCCTCGCCGCCGCCTGTGCCAAAAATATCCATGCGCGTTCCATCGGGCAGGTCAAGGTATGACATGTTTTCGACAATGCCCAAAATGGGGACTTCGAGAGTCTTGAACATATTGAGTCCGCGCCCGGCGTCTTCCAACGAAACCAGCTGCGGAAGTGTGACAATGACCGCGCCGCTTAACGGTAAGGCTTGCGCGAGCGATAACGCCGCATCGCCGGTGCCGGGCGGAAGGTCAACAATCAGGTAGTCGAGTTCGCCCCAGTCCACATCGCTGAGGAATTGGCGAATCGCGGAGTTGAGCATCGGTCCGCGCCAAATCAACGGCTGACCGGATTTAACCAGCAGTCCCATCGAAATCATTTTTATCCCGTAGGCTTCCGCGGGAATCATGCGGTTGCCATTGGGCGTCGGGAGTTTGTCCACGCCAAGCATGGTTGGGATGTTGGGACCGTAAATATCCGCGTCCATGAGACCGACGCGCGCGCCAGTCTTTGCCAGCGCGACAGCGATGTTCACCGACACGGTGGACTTTCCCACGCCGCCCTTGCCGGAACCAATCGCAATGGCGTTGCGAATCGGCATGTTGACCAGTCCGCGCATCCGTCCATCGTTCGGGACATCTGAATCCATTTTTACTTCAACGGTCTTTACACCATCCACGGTCATGACCGCTTCGCGAACTTCTTTTTCGATACTTCCGCGCAAAGGACATGCGGGCGTGGTGAGCATAACGGTAAATGAAACCTTATCGCCTTGAACTTCCACATTGCGAATCATGTTCAAGGTCACAAGGTCTTGATGCAGCTCAGGTTCCTGCACTTTGCTTAACGCGGCGAGAATTGCTTCTTTGGTAATTGTCATTGGGTTTCCTGTAATTGAAAGATATACAAGTAAATAAGTAGACAGGTAAACATGTCTCCGTGTTTACCTGTCTACTTG
>DZBA01000023.1 GCA_022729775.1 Anaerolinea thermophila
GCTTTTTGCTCTGCGGCGGGCTTCTCTTTTTTCTTCCTCACAGGAAGCGACTCGATGAACTGCTTTAATAATTCCGCAGCAACATCGGGCTGTTCGAGCATTGCCAGATGTCCCGCGTTTTCGAGGACGTGTAATTCGGATTTGACCAGCGAGTCTTTCAGGAATTGCGAATACTTTACGGGGGTCATTCTATCTTCCGCGCCGCAGATGATGACCGCGCGTTGTTTGATGCGCGGCAATTGTTCGATGATGTTGAACTCGTTGCACGCAAGAAAATCACCGAGCAAAACGGGCGGGCGGACTTCCATCAGGTGACGCTTCGAGAGTTGCAGCAGCGCAGGCGCGACATTTGCGCTGAAACAATTCGCGTTGACCAAATCCACTGCGGCTTCAAACGTGTTGGAGTTTCCCGCTGTTTCCAAAATTTCAGATGCGACGCGCAGTTTTGCGCCAGAACCGATCAATCCCAGCCCGCGAACTTTGCGCGGATATTTCAACGCCAGTTTTAGCGCGACCGCGCTGCCCATCGAAACGCCCGCAATGACCGCCGAGCCGATTTTCAACTCTTTCATAAACGTGACGACATCTTCGACGTATTCATCCACCGAATGCCGCCCCACGCCTTCAGACTTGCCATGCCCGGGCAGGTCGAGCGCGTAGATTTTGCCAACATCCATACGGCGGATTTGCGGCGCCCACGAAAGATGATTCCCTCCCGCGCCGTGAATCAAAATTAGCGCGGGGCGTTTTACCGTGTTGTCTTTTGTTTCGTGGAAAAAATAATACATTCCTGCAGCGAGTGGCATTTGTTTTCCTTGGCTATGTCATTGCGAAAGAGCGCAGCGACATCATTTATTCCGAAGAACGTTCCGAAGGTTTTGCTGGGAAATCCTTGACCATTTTGCCCAACCTTCGGAACGGTTTTAAGTGAAGCGACATCATTTATTCCGCGCGTTGCGGATGCGGTCAGCGGCTTCTTCGTTGAGCGGGATGTAAACCTGCACCTTTGTCCCCTTGCCGGGTGTGGAGTCCATTTGCAGCACGCCGCTGATCATTTCAGCGCGTTCGCGCAAATTTACCATTCCCAGACTGCTGTTCGCGCGTTTGAGATATTCCTGCGTCATCGCTTTTATGTCAAAGCCCACGCCGTTATCCACGATTTCAAAAAGCGCGATGCCTTTTTCGATCTGGCGCAGGCGCACGGCGATGGTTTCGGCTTGGGCATGTTTACGCGCGTTGTTCACCGCTTCTTCCGCGATGTAGAAAATCACGCCTTGTTTGCCCATCTCCAGTTGTGAGACGATGTTTTCGTCAATGTTGATGGTGACGTTTTGGTTATAGGTCTCGCGCATTTTATCGGACATGGATTGCAGCGCGGCAGTCAAGCCTTGCGCTTCTAAAACAAGCGGGCGCAGCGTAAACAGCATGTGACGGATTTCTTTTGTGGTGCGATGGGCGAGGTCTTCCAATCTGGTAATTTCTTCGCTGGCGGCATTCACGTCTTTGGTCAATAAGCGCTTGATGATGCTCAACCGCATTGCCATTGCCGCGACGGATTGCGTTGGTCCATCGTGCAAGTCGCGCGCGAGTTTCTTCCGCGCTTCTTCCTGCACTTCGGTCATGCGCTCTTTTTCTTCGACCAGGTCTTGATACAACCGCGCGTTTTGAATTGCGATGACCGATTGCCGCCCGATGATGTCGAGCATGTTGCGGCGTTCCGTGTTGAAGTAATCGGGGTTGGGGTGGGCAAAGACCAGCGCGCCGTACACATTAAGTCCGCTGCGGAGCGGGAAGCAATATCCGCTTTTGCAACTTTGGAACGCAATCACGCGCCCCAGTTCGGGATCGCTTTCGATGTCTGTGAAAACAAGCGGATCGCCGTCGTCAATGGCTTTTTTTAACGCGCCTTCTTCGGCGGGGAAGGTCAGGCGCATATCGGCGGCGGTGAAACGCTGCGCCGAACCAACTTCCAAATTTTCTTCCCTGAATAACATCACCGCGCCCGCCAGCGGATCATTTGTCTCATTGCTTAAAGCGGATGTGCTGATGTTTAACGCGGATTCCAAGACGTGTTTGTAACTCAGCGTGGAGTTGAGTTCCTGCGTCAGTTCGTAAATCACGCGGATGCGGTCTGCCTGCGCTGCAGCTTGGGTGACGACTTTCTTCTCTTCGACAACCTTTTGGTGTTCTCGGTTTTCTTTCATGCTTCCGCTCATATTTTGGCTGAGGAAGCCGAACAGCAAACTGAGGATAATTTGCCCTGCCGATATGATGCCCGCGAGAATCAAATCCCCTTGCACGCTTAACCCGCTGTACAAAATGAGCACGGAAAATAAAACGGACGTGATAAATGCGCCGATGATTTCATAATAAATTGCGGCGGTGATAATGGGGAGCAGTCCCGCCCAAAATGCGGGTGTGCGTAACCCGCCCATCATAAAATAAAACGCGCCAGCCAGCACAACGTCCACAAAGATGCTGACGGGGCGATGATATGAAACGCGCATATTCAACCCTGCCAGCGCGCTCATCACCAGATTCCACATGATTAATAAAACAAGCGGAAGCGAAGGCAATAACGCCATGCTTCCGCTGATGCCAAGTGACGCGGTAAAACCGACCAGCATTGCCCATCTCAACGAAATGGCAATCCAGTCAGCCATGTAAGGGGAATCATATTTTCGCATCATACGATAAGTTACCAGTTTGGACTCCAGAAGTTCTACTTCTGGGTTTGCCGCAAATAGAACTTGCGGACTTCTTTAATCTAACTCATATCCCATGCGGGGTAAATAGCCTTCTAGTTTCTTTTTCAGGATGTCCTTCTGCTCTTCATTATACACGTCGCGGAAGCGTCCAATCTTGCCTTTGTAGAAGTGAAGTCCCTGCTGACCGTCTGACACGCCAGGGCGATATTGCGCGACGACGGCTTGTACTTCGGGTTTGGAAGAATCCAGTTTGAGGTAGCTGACCAACTTGGCGGATTCTTCATCGTAATTTATCAACAGGTCTTCATAACGCGCGACCAGCACATTTTTTTCACTCATCCACTTTTCCCAAATCTGCGCGTATTCCATCATAAAGTCCACGCTTTTGTCGAAGTCGGAGAGGTGGGAGAAGGCGTTGGGTCGCCCCTTTGTCAGCGCGCGTTGACCAAATTCGTAGGCAGAGAGCATCGCGTCACGCGGGTCGCGATAAATATACGTGACGCGCAAAATGCCCAGCGCGCTGAGCGTTCTCGAAGCGGAGCTCGGTCCCGCGTGGGCTTTAATCACAAAGGTATTTCCAGCCAGCGCGGGCAGCGTCACCATGCCGAGTCTGCGCGCCGATAATACGCCGATGTTGCAGTTGACTTCGGTGAGAATTTTTTGCAGACCGTATCGCTCGCGGATATCGCGCGCATCGGCGCAGCCTGTGGTTTTCATCAAATCGTGTATCAGGTTATAGTGCCAGCCCGAACCCGCGCGCGGCATTCCAACAGAAAGGACAATCATGAATTTTCCTTAAGCAATGAATTAGCGGACAGCCCCACCAGCGCCCCTGCAACCAGCCAGAGATTCGGCGTGGCAAGTGAATCCTGTGTGAAATTATAAAATGTGATTGCCATCCACGCAAATACTCCAGAGGTCACGGCAAAACGCGCCCATGCTTGATTGTGCCGCAACAAACTGAGTATATCTCCCAATACGTAAAATTGAAATGCGAGATACAAAATAAACCCGATGAAGCCCGTCTCAGCCAGCAGGCGCACATATAGATTCTTGGGGTTGGGATACAGGCGATTTTCAGGGCTGAGCTGCTTGGCAATTTCTGGCACGGTGGTCAATGTCCAGTCGGGCAGGTTTTGGTAGATGTAAAAACCGCTCGCGCCAAACCCAACTCCCGTCCACGGGTGGTCTTCAAACGCAGCATACGCGCCGCTGGTATATGCGCCGCGCGCGCCCGCTTTAATATCCACGATGTATTCGCTCAAACTTTCCGCGTCAATTTGCCACAGGCGGCTGATGTATTCTTTTTGGGAGAGGAAGATGAACGCGCCCGCGAGGATTCCCAGCGCGGAGAGAATCAAACCCACGCGTAGAATCACGTCCCAGAGTCGCGCGCGAAATCCGCCCACGAACCACTTCCACAGCGCGGAGATGACATCGCGCCCCAGAAGCAGAAACGTCAGCGCGGCAGCCGCGATAGTGGTGAGCAATCCGCCGCGCGAGTAGGTGGCGAGCAACACGCCCAGCGAAAGAATCAGCAGCGCGGGTTCGAGCCATTTGAATTTGGTCACGCGGTAATTCGTTAAGGTTGCGGCAAATAAAAATGGGAAGAAGATGGTGGCAAGTTGTCCCGCCAGCCATGCGGGTTCATACGCCAGCCCCGAAACGCGGTTCGAGCGCACCAACTCGCGCATGGAAAAAGCCAGCTGCCAATGTGTGACCATTTCCTTTTTGAGAAAGCCCATGAAGGTGATTTGCTGCAACGCGCTCCACGCGAGGTCGAGACACAAGCCCGCGAGAATCCATTGGACGGTGAAGCGCAAATCGTCTTCGTCTTTGTTCATCCACATCGCGCTGACGAAAAAACTCAGCCCGATGAAAATGGTCGCCAGCGCGCGAATCGCCCGCCCGAAATACATCTGTCCGCGCAGGGGAATGGGGTCGAGCAAAAATCCGATACTGGTGGCGGTGAAGAGAAAGAGAATCAACATCCCCAGCGGAATCAACGCGCCCGACCAGTTGAGTCTTTTTCCGCGCCGCCATTGAATCAGCAGCAGCGGAATCAAAACCGCCAGCGGATATAACGACATCGGGCGGACGTAGGTGGTATCGCCCAAAAAGGGAAACCAGCGAAAACTGGTGACGGGCAGGGTTAACAACGCCGCCGCCCAGAGGAATTTAATGGCGGATTCCAAAGTCTCCTGACTTTGGAACTTTTTAACAAACTCGTTGCTCATATTTTCATCCCAATCATATTTTCATCCCAATCATATTTTTATCCCAACGTCAGGAGACGTTGGACTCCGTTTTTGGTTTTACAAACAACAGCACAAACACAGCCAGAGTCAAAAATCCCAACGCGCCAGAGAGGATATATCCGCTTAAGGGGATGCTGCGCTCTTTGAGCAAGCCTTTGGATTGGGTGACTTCGAGTTTGATGAACTTGTTGATGTTGCCTGCCTTGATTTCGCTTTGAATTTTCTCCACAAAGGCGTTTGCCCAGACAGTGGCGATTTCTTCCGCTGTTTGCGCGTTGGAGTTGTCCGCGTAGAAGTGCCAGCCTGCTTCGGCGGGCTGACTGAGCTGCAAGACACTTCCGCGCAGTTCATCGTTGGTGATGGCAAACTGCGAAGATAACTGGCTGATGATTTCATCAGACCACGCGAGTTCTTCCATCTTGCGTGATTCGCGTTCGAGATAATAGAAGTGTTGGCGGTCTGTGTCTTTGGGCAGCGCTTCTTCGAGGTTGAAATCCACGTTGACGGTGGCTTTTGCGCGGTACGGCGGTGGGACGATGTAATACGCGGCGGTTCCAATCAACGCGCCGACGATTGCGCCCAATACCCAAAATCGCCAGGCTTTGAGCAAACGGATGATGTCTTCGAGAGAGGGGGGAGTGAAAATAAGTTTCATGTTTTATAGGAATGCAGAATGAGGAATGAAGAATGCAGAATATTACGCCAATTTACCAACTACCAATTTACTGATTTACCAATCTACCAACTACCACTTTACCAACTCACCGCTTTATTCTCCACTTCCACAATGGACCGATAACTTTTCGCGCATAATACTTCGCGACGATGGGGGAGAGGAAACTTCCGCCGTCACGGTAATGCACGCGCAGCATTTCCTGCCAGCCGCGTTCATCGTTGACGTTGGTCTTACTGCGGGTGTGGATTCTAAAATTCGCCCACGTTTCTCCGCCCACGTATTGGAGCGGCGCGCGCGCGGCGAGTCGCGTCCACAGGTCGTAATCCATTGCAAAATAAAACGACGGGTCGAGCGGACCTATCTCACGCCAATATTTTGCGCGGAAGAACATCGTCTGCTGCGGAATGTGGACATATCCGCGCCGCAGTTTGGGATAATCGGTTTGCGCGGCAGGGAATTTTCCGATGATATTTCCATCTTCGTTGATGTAATTGCAATCGCTGTACACCATCGCCGCGTCTGGATTTTCATTCAAATATTTAACCGCCGCGCTGATTGCGCCCGCGTTGTAGGTGTCATCGGAATTGAGCCACGCGAGAATTTCTCCGCGCGCGCGGTTGAAGCCCTTGTTGATGGCGTCGGTCTGTCCCTTGTCTTTTTCGCTGACCCACCACGCGAGTTTATCTTCGTGCCGTTTGATAATCTCCGCGCTGGAGTCTGTCGAGCCGCCGTCCACGATGATGTATTCGATATTGGGATAATCTTGATTCAACACGGATTGAATCGTGGATTCGAGAAAATCCGCCTGATTGAAAGAGGGAGTAATAATAGAAACGAGGGGAAGGTTATCCATTACCAATTCCCGTCATCATAAAACAAGTGCGAAACATCTTCCGTCAATTTGCGGATTTGTGTAATCTCTTCAGGCGTGAGGCGTTTCTTCCAGTTGTCCATATTTGCGCGGCTGTCGAGTTTGACCGAGTGGACTTTTTTCTTCGAGAGTTCGGTTGGGTTTTCGGAACTGCTGGAATTGAGAATCACGTCGCGGACGTTTTCGTCAAAGGTCAAGCCGAGCGATTTGTACAACGCCGTATATCCCGCCACAGGGTCGAGGGATAAATCTTCGTGGCGCACAATTTTGAAATCGGGATGCGATGCGCGCATCGAGTCCACTGCGCGGTAAATCATCCGCCAGAGCAGCGCGGCTTGGGCGATGATGGCATTCGGCGCGGCTGATTCCATCCGCGCGCGGTCTGCTTCCAAATAATCGCGCATGAGCAGGGGTTGGTCGAGCAGGTCTTGAAAGTCGAATGCCCAGTTCAAGCGTTTGAGGCTGCTGGCAAACGCGGCGGGATGCCGCACCGTGATGACGATTTGGCAGTTCAATTTTTGCGCGAACCACGGCGCGGAAAAAACCGCAAACGGGTCTTTGAGCAGCGCGCGCTGGCGTTTGATTTTGCCCTGCGTGAAGGTCAAAAAGTCGCGTCCCATTCTTAAGAAATCCTTGCGCGAGCGGATGGATTTAATTTCGGCGAACAGGTGATAATCGAAATTGAGCAGCTCATAAAACGCGGGAAGGTATTGCGCTTCGTTTTCGGGCGTGATGTATTGATACCAGTGACGCACGTCCGCGCGAAACACGCCGCGCCGATGATGCGCGTTGAGCGGCTCGCTGATGTACGCGGCGCTCGGGTCTGCGGCAAGCATACGCCCGACCCATGTGGTTCCGCTGCGGTGCGCGCCCGCGACAAGAATGGGGGATTGGTCGCTCATGGTGACTCCTGTGGAATTGCGCGGATGGATTTTACGCCGTAATATCTTGCGGCGCATTTATTGACCCAATGCGTTTCAAAGGTATCCAATTCTTTTGTGCCGTATACGCCGTCGAATTGTGCCACGGTGAGTTTTGTTTCTCCTTGCGCTTTCATTTGATAAATCAACGCCTGCCGTTCATCCCAGAGCTCGGCGCGTTCTCGATATTCGGGGAATTTATTATATTCGCGGACGATAACCCGAAGCGGATAAAGAATCGCGGCTGCAAAAAATACAATGACCATCGCCCATTGCAAAACGGGATGTGAAAATCTTTTCGAGAACAATACGCCAAGCAGCGCGCCATCAACCATCAGGCTGAGAGTCATAACGAGGCGGGCGTAGAATTGCACGCGCGGAACAGGATAGCCTTGTCCCAACACGCTGGGTGAAAAACTGGCGACGATGAGCAAATACATGAGGAATAAAATTCCAATGACCATCATCCACAAATTGCGTTTTTGAGTTTCGGATAATTCAAACTTCGCGTACATTCCCATCAAGGTGGCGGGCGTGAAAATCGAAAGCGCGGTGGGGAGCGGCAGCTCGATTACAGTTTTTTTGATGAAGATATATCCGTATAAAAATGAATCATGAATTAACTGCGTCAAGCCGGGCGGGTCATCTCCCAGCCTGCGCGAGTTGGCGGGTGAAATTGCCATGACCAAAAACGAAAGCAGCGCGGCGCCCAATGTCCACGCCAAAAGTTTGAGGATGCGATTCCGCGCGGGTGTTTTCCCCCAATACCAGACAGCGGCGATGGATAAAATCAATACCGTGATTTGTACCGCGTCCGAAGGCTCGGAAAATCCGCCGACGATGAAGGCGGCGATGAATGCGATACCATGCGCGGACGTGGAAATCTCGCGCGCGTGAGCGTTGTTCGCCTGACGAAGCAAATGCGCGATGAGCAGCGTGCCATATACCACCGGCGCAAAGTGCGTGGACATGGATGAACGCCAGTACACAATTTGATAAAGGTTGGGCGCTTGAATGAGCGTAAAGAATCCGATGGATAACCCCAAAAACGAAGTCATGGGGAAAGACCAATCAGCCTTCAAAAGTTTTTTCACTTCGCTCATTGCCCAAACCAGACCGACCACCCATATCATAATGTGAACGACGGGCAGGTACGGAATGCTTTGTAATCCGCCGAAAAATTCAGAGACGCCGACCAGCCAGATGTTCGAGTAGCGGTTGCCGCCGAAGCCGGTCAAATACCTATCCACGAGACCGCCGACAGCATCCGTTGAAAACATGTTGGCGTTGCAGTAGTCATCCGCCATGTAGCGGGTAAACCAGCCTTGATAAGAATAGACGAGCATGAGCAGGAAGAAGATCAGGCTTCCAAGCGCAAGAATGATTTGCAAGGTTTTGTTTTTATTCAAGAAATGCTCCAATGGGAGTCCTGAAGTTTTACTTCAGTTTTTTTTCGTTTTCTTTTGTACACGGATTTCCTCGGAAAACACGGAAAAGGCGAATTCCTAAAAGGCTCTTTCCGTGAAATTCAGTGTCACACATGCCCTGGCGGGCGGTGACAGGGGGCGCAAGAGGTCCGTATTGTGTGTACAAAAAAACGGCTAAGAAACGCTCTCTAAGGGCGGACATCAAAGATGACGTAACCATCGCCCGACGCAGTGATGGGGTATGAATACAGACGCTCTTTGAGCAATGGTTGTTTTTCCAGTTCGACAAAGTCGGTGACGATGAAATAATCTTTCTTTGCGATTTGATCCGCGAACAACTGGTCGAACTCGAATTGCGCGCCGCGACTCTCGTGGTAGTAAAAATCACCATAGCGCAGCCACGCGGTCATGGGACGCCCGCCCCAATACGCGAGCCGCATTCCGTAATCCTGCACGAGACCGGTCAGCCGCGCATCGGATTCTACCGCGCGGCTAATCTCGCTCCACTTGGCGGGTTCGGCGCGGAAGTCAGTCGCTTTCATTTCCGCGCGGATATTCCAGAGGGTGAGAAAAAGTCCGCTGACGAGAATCAAAACGGGCAGGGATTTTGCGCGCGGGTATCGTTCCGATTGAGATATGGACGCAAACACAAAATCGAAAAATGGCGCGAGCGAAAGCGCGACAATGGGAATGAAGGGCAGGCTGTAATAATCGTGCGTCGAGATGTGATAGTTGAAATATAGCCCGAAGACAAAATACCCGACCCATAACGCGAGCAGAAATCGAAAAACGGGGCGTTCGCGGATGAAGTAAAAACCCAGCAGCGCGGTCACAAGCGGAACTGCGCCCATGAGCAGGTTAAGTGTGTTCATCCAGCCGAGGTAATATGCCGGGCTGAGAAACAGCGCGGGCATAAACCTTCCGCCAAACTGTTGACCGAGATAGCCCGCCCATATTCCGTAAAGCGTATACGCCGCGCCGGGCAAAATGCCCAACGCGCCCATTACATATATTTGCGGTCTGCGAATCGCTTGCGTGAGTGGTTCACGCCCCAAGACCGCGCCAAGTCCGCCTGCGATGACGAAAAACGCGGCGACGAGTTTAATGAAAATTGCCAATCCGCCGAAGATGCCCGCGAGAGCCGCCCACATAAACGAGGTTGGATTCTTTGCCCAGTGAAAAACCGCCCACCAAAAAATCACAATCAGCGAGACCATCAACGGGTCAGGTTGAAAGGCGCGGCTGGCGGTGACAGCGTAAGGCAGGAAGAGATAAAACGCGGTTGCGCCAAGCGCGGCATTTGTGGATGTCAATTCACGCGCGAGCAAAAATAGAAACAGCGCGGCAATCGTCCAAAAAAGGGAGGAGTACGCGCGCGCAATCCATATCTGCTCGCCGGTGAATTGGTAGGTGCGGGCAACCATGCGCTCGAATAATTCCGGCTCGATGGATGCGGCGAATTTCCATTGTTGAACGGCGAATTTGCGTTCCGGTTCGGGGAGATTCCACAGTGTTTCGTAATACATCCCGCGCGCTTTTTGCAGCGAGAGCATTTGACGGCTGGAGTGAAAATCCAGCGGCGGGTCGGTCAGGTCAAACAAGCGGATGCCGAGTCCGAGGGCGAGGAGTAAAATCAGCGCGGCGGCTTGCGCCAGATGGGGGAATGTGCTTTTTTCTTTCATGATGCGGCTGAATTGTAATCGTAATTCGTAATCCGTGACGGCTGGGCTGAGTGTGTTGCGTTGAAAATCCAATAATAATGCAATAGACAATGCGCTTAACTTCGGAGTAAAATTAGACACCACTATCGCTCACATGGATTGACTCAGGATGATATAAAATGTCAAATGATGACGTACTTGCAGAAGCAGTTCGCTTGATAAAGTCCGGGCAGAAGGACGCCGCGCGCGCCATTCTTGAACCGTTGTTGCAGAGGAACCCAAACAACGTTCAAGCATGGATATGGGAAGCTGAGCTTTTTTCCAGCGACAGCGATAAAATCAAAGTGTTGGAAAACTGCCTTAAGAATAACCCCGGTAATTCCCAGGTTATTCAAGCGTTGAATTTTCTCAAAAGCCGCGCAACCCCTTCGTCTTCTCCATCCAAGCCCGCGAAACCATTTTCCGTTTCCCCTTTCACGACATCGCCCTTTGAAGATTCCGCATCCCCGTCTTCATTTACCAATACCCCGCCTGTAAAGCCCCCGCCGCCGGTTAAACCTGCGCCGCCTTTTTCCACTTCGCCTTTTACGACGACATCGCCCTTTGTGACGGATGATTCCCCATCCCCGCTTGACTCACAAAAGAAGCAGCCGCCTCCCTCCCTCCCGCCGGCGGAATCCGCTGCTCCCGGGCAGGCAGTCCCCCCTGAGAAAAAGACCGCGCAGAAACGCTCCAAGAAAAAGGACGCGCTCATCTTTGCCGGTGTATTTGTCGTTTTCCTCCTGCTTGTGATTGGCTATGCCGTCGCGGGATTTTATAGCAACAGCCAGATTAAAAAATCATTTGCCGCGCAAAACTGCGAAGCGGTGGTTGGTCACAGCGCGTTTTCTGTTTTATATCCCAAAGGAATTTTTTCTAATATTTTCGAGGGACATGACCAATATACCCAATGCAGCCTGAAACTCGATGTGGAACAAACGGTCGCCGCCAAGAATTGGGGCGCGGCATATTCGCTCACAAGGGAATATTTGACTTTGTATCCGCAGGGCGTGTTTGCCGAAGAAATGCACAAGCAGTCTGTGGAGACGTTGTCCACTTGGGGGAAGGGATTGATTGCAGATGGAAATTATGGCGATGGCATCGAAAAACTGCAAACGCTTACTGCGGCGTACCCGTCCGACTCTGTTGTCCCAGCGATGCAGGATGAAATCCAGCAAGCGTATTTGGATTGGTCGCAAGTATTGAGGGACGGGCAAAGCTACGCCGACGCGGAACAAAAAATGCAAGCCGCCCTTGTGTATTTCGGCTCAGACGCGCGCGCGGAAAAAATCAAAGAAGAATTGGTCAATGTCTATGTCGGTTGGGGCGATTCGCAAATCGAAATTGGGAATATTGATAACGCGCTGGGATATTACCAGAAAGCCGGGGAAGCCTCGCAAGGCAAAGCCGACATTGACCTGTTGATTGCCAAAGCGTATTTGAAGCAGGCTGTTGAAACTGCGCGCAAGAACGATTTTGAAAAGGCGCTGGCAAAGGTCAAGGAAATTGGCGACGCGGCGAAATCAGAAAAGGTGACGACGGAAGTCAACGCGGCGCAGAAAGAGATATTCGCTTTGTATTCCGCGTCCAATTCGCAGCAGGCAATGGATGCAATCGCAGAATCCTCATCCCTGATTTGTAATGGGCAATCATCTCCCACCCTGCCGATTTTTGGCGTGAACAAAGACAACACGCGTTTCTCATTTATAAATTCGCTTGGCTTGCCCCTGCCATCCGGTTGGGCAGCCGAAACCCCGGGCGAGTTGCATTATGTCGCCTGCGCGGTAGAAACAGAAACAGAGGTCGAGACCTGCTCTTTCAACAAGGGACGCAACGCGGTCATCCGCCTGCGTTATGATTGGGCGCTGAAATTGTATAACGCGGCAAGCGGCGAGGAATATGCTTCGCAAATTTTGGAAGGTTCTGAACCGGCAAAATGCAAAGCCAAAGAAAGTTTTGGCGGCGGCATTGTTGAGAAAAAATCCTATGGCAATAGACCGACTGTGGAACAAGTCGTCGCATGGCTCGAGAGTTTAAATCTCCGCAAATAAGCGCAACACAAAAGATTTAACACAAAGGTCTCAAAGTTTTCTGTGAACTTTGAGACCTTTTTTTGCGTGAATGTGGCGCTTCCACAAATTTAGAAATAACGCGCCTTACGACGCTGTAAAATCTTCTCCCTGATTTTTTTCAATCCCAACACGTTCAAAATACTTGAAGCCAAAATATTCATGCGCGCCAGAGCGGTCGGCGGGTGGATGAAAAATGCGCGCGCCCATGCGATGATCGCGGGCGCGGGCTGATCGCCGTCGAGAAGATAACGCGCGTTGACTCTGTGCGCGGATGCGGTTGCGCGGCGCGAAATGGGATTCAACACCCGCGCCAGGGATTCGTCCGCGCGCGCCGATTCCAAAATCTGAAATGCTTCGCGCCCAAATTGGCTCGCCTTCGCGCGATTCTTCGCTTCGGGATGATAGCGCGCCGCCGCCCAAAGTTGATTCACATGCAAAATTTTCCCCTGCTGCGTGATCTTGATCCATAGATGATGATCGAGCATGAAATGAAAATTGGTGTCAAGCCCGCCCGATTTTTCCAGCGCGGAGCGGCGCATAAAAACCGCAGGCTGACCGATAATTTGAAAACACAGCAAATCTTCGAGCGTGAGTTGCCTGTATGCGAGCGTGTTGAAGGTCGTGCCGTTTTCGTCCACCGCGAGCATGTTTCCATAAATCAGGACAACATCGGGATTTTCATCGAAGACTTTCATGGCGGATGAAATCGCATTGGGCAGGTAATAATCGTCCGAGTTCAGCCATGCCACAATGTCGCCCGTCGCTTTTGCAAATCCCTTATTGATGGCTTCGGCTTGTCCTTTATCTTTTTCCGAAACCCAATAGGCAAGTTTGTTCTGATATTTTTTTATGATGTCCACGCTGCCGTCAGTAGATGCGCCATCAATGACGATGTATTCGATGCGCGGATAATCCTGAGTCAACACCGATTGTATGGTTTGCTCGAGGTATTTGGCTTGGTTATAGGATGGGGTGATGATGGATATGAGAGTCATAAGTGTTTTGTGTCACTGCGAGCCTCGTTGTTACGAGGAGATTGCTTCGCTCCGCTCGCAATGACATTATTTTTTTAAATCATACAACACATATCCATTCCCTTGCGCGGCGATGGGATATGTGTCTAATATTTTTTTTAACGCGGGTTGTTTGTCCAATTGACCAAACGCCGTGACTAGAAAATAATCCTTGCCTTCGGTGAGCTCGCCAAACTTCGCGGAGAAATCCACCTTGCCGCTGCGAAACTCCGCGAGGTCGGTGCTGAGGGGCCACAGGTTCACTTTGCGCCAGCCGAACAACATCAGGCGGTAGCCGTAATCTTGCGTCAAGCCGATGACCTTTGCCTCGGCGGGAATCGACTCTCCGATTTGTGACCAGAACTGCGGCTCATGGCGGAAACTTTCCGCGACGAGGACGGAACGCGCGACGTAGGAATAATATCCGATGACGAGGGCAATCAAGACGGCGAAGCCCGTCTGCCAAATCTTTCCTTGTTTTGCTGCGTGTTCAGTGAGCGGATGAATCGCGGCGGCGAATCCCAGCGCGACGATGGGAATCAACTGGATGTGATAATACGTGTGCGTATACATCTGGAAGGGCAGGGTCAAGCCGTAGAGCAAATATCCCACCCACAGGCTAATCAGCAGCGCGCGGAATCGCGGACTTGCAAGCAGCGCGCCCGCAATGCTCAAGAAGATGACCGTCAAACCGAAGATGCTGCCGAGAAAGCCGAGCCAGCTCGCGTAGAATTTTGCGCTGGTGATGAGTTCAATGAGCGCGACTGTCCATGCAAAGAAATATTCGGTGGAGCGTCCGTTACTGAGCAGGATGTAGAAAACCAGCGCGGGCGTGACCATGATAACCGCCATCGCCCAGACTTGTTTCGATTTCCAAAAATCTTTTTTGAGCGTGAATAAGACCAGCGCGATTGCCGCCGCGCCGATGAAGAAGGCAATGACAATTTTTACGAAGGTTGCGATGGAGAAAAATAGCGCGGCAAAGATGGCGAATTTCCATGATGACCTCACCCCTCCCCCCTCTCCTGTAAGGAGATGGGAACAGGTTTCACTCCAGCGATAAAGAAAATAAATGCCAATGACAAACGCGGAGGTCATCAACGGGTCGGGTTGAAAGCTGCGGCTGGCTTGGACGGAAAACGGGAGGACGAGATAATAGGCGAGGGCAATCAGCGCGGCGTAAGGGGAGGTTGCGCGACGGGCAAGGTCAAACAGCGCGATGCCCGCGAGAATCCAGAACAGCGTTCCCAAAATGCGCGGCGCGGCGTAGTTTTCTCCGCCTGTGATGAAATACGAGAGCGCGACCAACGTCTCACTGACGGGCGGTTCATATTTGCCGACAGAGCGGGCGAAGGCTGAGGCAAGCTCGCGCTGTTCGCTGGTCGCGCTGGGCAGCGTGGAGTAGTAAATATCGCGCGCGACGAGCGAGTTCCGTAGTTGGCGCGAGGGTTGAAAGTCCAGCGGCGGGTCGGTCAGGTCGAGCAGGCGGAGCGAGGCGCCGAGAAGGAGAAGGAGGGCAAGGAATATTTTTTGGGGAGAAGACATTTTAAGAAATGCAGAATGAAGAATGAGGAATGCAGAATTTAGAAGAGTGAATTGTAGTCTGCTTTGGGAAAGATGGTGAGTTTGCCGCCGATGGTTGCGTCGAGAACCTGGCGACCTGCTTTTTGATAGGCGTCACGCGCGAGGGCGTAACCAATTTCGGAGGTGTCAAGGTCAGGCAGCTGCCATTTGACTCCCTTGCCAAAATAGTTGGGCATGAAGTGATTCGGGTCATCGCCCTGCGAGACAATGGTTTTATTCGCGTCGCCTTTGGAGGTGAAGTTATGGTCAACGCCGATGAGGATGGCTTGCTCGATTCCCATGTGATAGGCGAGCTGCAGCGCAAGGTTGGTGACCGTCGCGCCTTCCCAAACCCGTCCGCGCACATCGGTGGCAAAGCGTGGACCTGTGTAGGTGGTGTAGACGAAGGTCGGGAGATTGGTGATTGGTAAATTGGGGGCGAAGTGACGATGCGAGCGCCACGCGATGAATTTTGGAATCGTCAGCGCGTTAATGTCATTCACGAATTGCTGAACAACAAGGTCATTGGTGACGCACAGGTACGTGGTGGAAAAACCAAATTCGGGAAAGGCGAGGTAAATCCGATTCATCCCAAAGGTGATTTCGTTCTTCAACTTGCTCATGTCCGTTTGTTTGAGCGAAGGTCCATTGCCGATGATGAAGGCGCGTTTGCCTTTGTGGATGTCTTTCAGCGCGGACAGCCGCTTGATGCTTTCGCGTCTCCACGGGTGAAGGTACGCGGCAGGGAGCTGCGGAATGCGTCGGATGGAATCGTATGCGTCGCGGGTGAAGTTCCACAAGGGCGGTGGGATGAGGGATTTGAGGGCTTGTTTCATGGGAGAGGGAGGTTTAAGGTTGCGGGGTGAAGGCGGCGCGATAGGCGAGGAGAATATAAAGCGTGAAGGCGTTGAGGGCGGCAAAGAGAATATCCGTGAGCCCGATTTGGTCAAAGATAATGACGATGATGTTGACAGCGAGTAAAAGCACCGCAAACCAATAGGTTGATTTCTTCTGCTTTTGAATCCTGAAAGCGCACAACAGCATGAGCGCGGCATCTGCGAACATGAGAAAGGCATATATCACATGGTAAATCGCCGCCTCAGAAAATTCTGTGATGCGCATGAAGGTCAGCAGCGCGAACACATCCAACACGGCTGCGGTAAAGATGAAAAGATATTTTGCAAACAAGGCGGGGTTATGGATTGTAGGAAGTTTCATAACATCACTCCGTACTTAACCGCGCGGTTGCGCCGCCGTCCACTGCCATCGCTTGACCCGTCATAAAAGATGATTGTTCGTTATCGGCGAGGAAGTAAATCGCGTGGGCAATTTCCGCGGGCTGACCGATGCGCCCGTTGACCGTCTTGCGCGCGAGGTTATCCAGCCGTTCCTGCATATCGCCTTGACCGACATGTCCGCGCCCGAGTCCCGCGCGCAGCATGGGAGTATCCACCGCGCCTGGAAGAATCGCGTTGGCGCGGATATTATCGGGCGCAAATTCGATTGCCATCGCGCGGGTCAGCGCGAGCATCCCGCCTTTGGACGCGGCGTACGCGGCGATGTTCGCGGAGGTTTGAACCGCGTGGACGGATGAAACGTTCACGACTGCGCCGCCGCCCACTTTCAAGAGCGGATACGCGAGTTTGACTCCTAAAAACACGGAACGCAAATTTGCCTGCATGACCGCATCCCATTCTTCGACGGTGGTTTCGATGAGCGGCTTGGCAACTTGCAGCGCGGCGTTATTGACCAGCGCTTCGAGCGAGTCGGTGAAGGCGCGCGCTTTTTCAAAAATGGCGGTCATCTCTTCGGGGTGGGAAATATCGGATTGGATGAATAATCCGTTGGCGGGGAATCCTTCGCCGAAATTCGACCTGTCCACGCCGATGACGCGCCAGCCTTTCTCGGTGAAGAGGTTTACAGTCGCGCGACCAATGCCGCCCGCCGCGCCAGTGATGAGGAGTGTTTT
>DZBA01000024.1 GCA_022729775.1 Anaerolinea thermophila
AAAATCCAACCTGCTTTGATTGACGTGAATGTTCATTATGATATAATGCGCACCTATGAACCGCCAAGAAGAACCGCAGGAAATTGACCAAAAACAATATAATCTCAACCTCGCTATGGCGGCTATTGCTGGTCAAGTTGGGTTGGTGACCCTGATTGTCATCGTAGTTGCTTTGGTGGGGGGCTTGGCTTTGGACAAGTATCTTAATACCAAGCCAATGTTCACCATCATATTGATGCTTGCAAGTGTGCCGGTCACTGTCGTGCTGATGTTCCGCATTGTGCGCGCGGCGACCAGCCGTATTAAACCTTCTGTAAAACAAAAATCACAATCCCCTACGGAGGAAAGCAATCGTGAGTGAAAAAGTTCAAGGCGGATGGCGCTACGGCAAAGCGCGCTGGGTCGTGCTTGCCGCCATCATTTTTGGTTTGTTCCTGTTTACAGGATTTTTTGGTGTCGGGCTTGGCATCAAGCCGATTATGCCGCATGTGTTCTTGCCCGGCGAAAATCTGACCGAACATCCCATGTTCGGGATTGAAGGTCTTTACCTGACCAACACGCTGGTCGGTCTTTTGTTGGCAGACCTCATCGTTTTCTTGCTTGCCTTTGGAGTTTTCCGCGGCGTTCAAAGCGGAAAATTAACGCTCACTGGTTTTGGCGGCGCGGTGGAAGCCTTGCTCGAAGCGCTTCTCGGCATCACCGAAGGCACAGCAGGCAAGTGGACAAAGCAAATCTTCCCCTGGTTTGCCACCATTACCCTTTTGGTATTGGCTGCCAACTGGTCAGGTTTGATCCCCGGCGTGGAGACCATTGGCTTGGTTCATCACTACGAAGGTCACGGCAACGAATTAATAAAAGTCGGACCCTTTCAAACCATCTGGGATAATAGCCACGCGGGCGAAGAAGCGCACGGCGATTACGCCATTGTGCCTTTCCTGCGTCCCGTTTCAACCGACCTCAACTTCACCTTTGCTCTTGCGATTGTCGCGGTGGTGATGATTCAGGTTTTGGGCTTCCGCTCTCAGGGCGTGGGCTATCTTAAAAAATTCTTCAACTTCGGCACGCTGTTCAGCAAGCCCATCTTCGGCTTCATTGATATGGGCGTAGGCTTGTTGGAGTTGGTTTCTGAATTTTCGAAGATTCTCTCGTTTGCCTTCCGTCTTTTCGGTAACATGTTCGCAGGCGCGGTGTTGTTGTTCGTTATCGGCTCTCTCGTGCCGGTCTTCGCGCAATCCTTGTTCTACCTGCTCGAACTCTTCGTCGGTCTCATTCAAGCCATTGTGTTTGGTATGTTGACCATGGTGTTTATGTCGCAAGCCACGCAAGGTCACGGCGACGAACATCACGAAGGCGCTCACTAAGTCACTTCGGGCGCGTAAGCGCCCGGTTGAATAAAATCTAATTTCAAAAACAGAAATCTAATCACGGAGGATTTTTCTACTATGGATGCAGCAGCAGCAAAATTAATTGGCGCGGGTTTGGCGATGATCGGCGCGATCGGCGCAGGCGCAGGTATTGGTATCGTAACCAGCGGCGCAGTTCAAGCGATGTCCCGCAACCCCGATGTCACCGGCACCATTCAGACAAACATGATTCTTGGTATTGCGTTCGCGGAAGCGGTTGCGATTTACTGTCTGGTGGTTGCGCTCCTCATTTTGTTCGTGTTCTAAATCGGAGGCTACCTTGGAAGCATTAGGTCTTAACCTCCCGTTTTTACTTGTTCAGATCGTCAACCTGCTCATCGTCTATACGGTGGTTGCAAAGTGGATTGTCGGTCCGGTTATGGGCTTGCTTGAAAAACGCCGCGCGACCATCGCGCAGGGTTTGGAAGATGCCCGCATCGCGGCTGAAGCCCGCGCGAATGCCGAAAAAGACGCCGCGAAGATTGTTGCTGACGCGCAAGCGGAATCCAGCAAAGTCGTGCGCGAAGCGACCGAACGCGCAGCTGCTGCCGGCAAGGATGTAAAAGCCGCCGCCGAAGCAGAAGCCGCGAAAGCCCGCGAAGCCGCCCTTGCGGAAGCCGAACTTGAGCGCAACCGCATCCTTGGCGACCTGCGCGGACAGGTCGCTGCCCTCGCCATTGCCGCCACGAACAAACTCGTCGGCGACGCATTGGATGAGAAGAAACAGCACGCGCTTATCAATGAATTTTTCTCCGGCGTGAAGGCTGGCAAAGTTGTGGTTGTAGACGGCGAATTCAAAGGCGAATCCGCTGAAGTCACCAGCGCATTGCCCCTCAACAAGGATGAGCAGGAAACCGTCAAGAAGAGTTTTGGCGCGAAGGAAGTTTCCTTCAAGGTTGACCCCTCCATCCTCGGCGGGCTTGTCATCAGAATTGGCGATAAGGTTCTCGATGGCTCCGTCGCTGGTAAACTTGACGGGTTACGCCAGACTTTGAAGTAAGATAATTCAGTTGTTTCTGAAAAGAGCTTTGGTAAAATTACCAGAGCTCTTTTTATTTAAGTGATGTTACGCACCGTTCCGACACTTGCACCGCGCTGCGTTGCAGTGCAGGTGAGGTTTCTTCGTAAAACATGGTTAAATTTCGCCAACCTTCGGAACGTTCTGCATAAGGTGAGTTATTTAAGTTTAACTGTAGAAAGCATATAAACAGATATGGTAAAAAAACTTTCAAACCTTTTCGTTGACTTTCCCTTTACTCCTCCGCAAAACCTGCCTGATGTGGAAATCACAGGCATTGCCATTGACAGCCGCGCGGTCAAGCCCGGCTACCTTTTCGTTGCCATGCGCGGTGGATTTGCCGATGGACATAATTACATCCAAAAGGCAATTGATAATGGCGCCGCGGCGATTATCGGCGAAGTAGGTCGGGTTTCCAACCCGACATTCCCCTACGTCGCGCTCGAAAACCCGCGACAAGCCCTGACATGGATCGCCGCTGCCTTCCATGATTTTCCTGCGCGCAAGTTAACTGTTATTGGCGTGACTGGCACGGACGGCAAGACAACGACGAGCAATATTATTTACAAGATATTGATGGCGGCAGGCATCAAAGCAGGGATGATCTCAACCGTTAACGCAGTGATTGGGGATGAAGTTCTTGACACAGGATTTCACGTCACTACGCCAGACGCGCATGACGTCCAGCGTTATCTTGCGCAGATGGTCAATGCGGGGTTGACGCATGTGGTACTGGAAACCACATCGCACGGCTGGTCGCAATATCGCGTAGATGCTTGCGAATTCGATATTGGCGTGGTGACTAATATCACGCATGAACACTTCGACGAACATGGGACTTATGAAAATTATCGCGCAGCAAAGGCGCGACTGTTTTCCAGTTTGGAAATCACCAATCCAAAGCCGCAGGGAAGCCCGCGCCTCGGGGTAATCAACCGCGATGATGAAAAGTCTTTCGACTTTCTTAATGAATTTATAAAAGTGAATAAGTTGAATTATGGTTTGGGAGCGAATGCGGATGTTCGCGCGGAAAATATCGAATATAGTTCGACAGGAATTAAATTCACCGCTGTCTCTAAAGATTTTCGCGTGGATGTTTCGAGTCATTTGGTGGGCGCGTACAACGTCTCGAATTGCCTTGCCGCGTTGACCGCTGCCGTGTACGGGTTGGGTATTGATCCGCAGATTGCGGCGCGCGGAATTTCTGCGCTGGATGGAATCCCGGGACGCATGGAAAATATCGCGCTGGGGCAAAAATTCACCGCAATTGTAGACTTCGCGCACACGCCCAATGCTTTGAAGGTTGCGCTTGAAGCGGCAAGGAAAATGACAGGCGGCAGGGTGATTTGCGTTTTTGGTTCGGCAGGGTTGCGCGATAAAGCCAAACGCCGCATGATGGCAGAGACATCCGCTGAACTGGCGGATTTGTCCGTGCTGACTGCCGAAGACCCGCGCACGGAATCTCTCGATGGAATTTTGGAGGAGATGGCGGAAGGGGCAAGGTCGAAGAAGGGCGTTGAAGGTCAGACTTTTTGGCGCGTGCGCGATCGTGGCGAAGCAATTCGGTTTGCGTTGAAATTGGCGCGCGCGGGCGATATTGTCATCTCGTGCGGAAAAGGTCACGAACAATCCATGTGTTTTGGCAAGACCGAATATTTGTGGGATGATCGTACCGCGATGAAAGCCGCGCTTGCGGAGTTTTTGGGAATCGAAGGCGAAAAAATGCCATACCTTCCCTCGCAAGACAAATCTGAATCCGAATGGCTGAAATCATAATCAATCTCTAATCTCTAGTCATCTACTCTCTAACCTCCATGATTCATTACTTACACCGCCAACAACTCATCCCCGCTGAACTTCAAACTGTGTGGGAATATTTCTCTGAGCCGAAAAACCTCAATCTCATTACGCCGCCCGATATGAACTTTGAAATCATTGCGGGCGGGGATGTGCGCATGTACGCGGGGCAGGTTATCGAGTATCGCGTCGAATTTTTGCGCGGGGTTAAATCTTTGTGGTTGACCGAGATCGCGCATGTCCGCGAGGGCGAATATTTTGTGGACGAACAACGCGTGGGACCGTATCGCTTTTGGTATCACGAACATCGCTTTGAAAAAATATCGGGCGGCGTGAAAATGACCGACCACGTGACTTATGTCGCGCCGTTTGGTTTTCTGGGCGATATTGTCACCGCGTTGTGGATTCGCCGAAGGTTGGAATCGATCTTCGATTTTCGCTATCGAAAAATTTCTGAAATCTTTGGGAGCATGAAATGACCGACTGGATTTACCCCGTTACGCTGCAAGGTCGTTATGTGCGACTTGAGCCGTTGAACGAATCCCATGTGAATGGTTTGACTGAAATTGGCGCGGGGCAGGACTTTTGGGATTTGATGCTGTACGGGAATATTGCCACCAACGCGGATATGCTCAACTGGGTGAAAGATATGCTGGCGCGTCAAGCGCGCGGAACGGATTTACCCTTCGCAGTGATTCACCTCGCTTCGGGGCGCATCGCGGGCGCGACGCGTTACCTCAACATCATGCCCAAGGATCGCGGGTTGGAGATCGGCGGCACATGGTATGGGACGGAGTTTCAGCGCACCGCAGTGAATACTGAGTGCAAGTATTTGCTGCTGACACATGCCTTTGAGACGCTGAAATGTATTCGCGTGCAGTTGAAGACGGACATGCGAAATGTCCGCTCACAGAAATCTATTGAGCGTATTGGCGCAAAGAAAGAGGGTGTGCTGCGTAATCACATGATTTTATTGGACGGGCGTTACCGCGATTCGGTTTTTTATTCGATCATTGATTCGGAGTGGCAGGAGGTTAAGAAAAGGCTGGAGGAAATGCTGGCGGTCACTTCTTGAGTTTTTCTGCCCATGCCTCATCATAAGGCGCGATTGCAATCCACATGTCAATAATTTCGTTTCGTTGTTCGGGATGTTCGATGATGAGAGTCAGCAGGGCTTTTTTGGAGTCTGAAATTTTGGGCGCGCCATATTCAGTTACGTCGAAATTCTTTGCGAAATCGGCGGGCAAATCATTTGGAAATAATTTCGCCATTGCTTCGGCTTTATTTTTTGCTTCGGTGGGACTCGACGCGTTCAGCGTAATTTCTACGGCTTTCAATTTGAAGTCCACCCGCGCTTGTTCCTGTTGGCTTTTGGCGTTGAAGTAGAGAGTGCCTGCGGCAATCAGAAGCGGAATGAGAATCGAAAAACCCGTCCACCACGCTTTGAACCATTCAATCTTCACCCTTTCACGTTCCAATTTCAAGCGTTCGATCTCCAATGAGTTGTCGTTTTTTTGTGGGGACATGTCTGCTCCTTTCTGCATGATTCACTATTATATAGATCACGAAAAGGTTGTCATACTGAACGAAGTGACACTTGCACCGCGCTGCGTTGCAGTGCAGGTGAGCATCTCTACTGTCGAAAGCGAGATTCTTCGGATGCTCCGCATCCTCAGAATGACATTTAGTGAAGTACTGACTATATATAGTATATAACCAAACGCGCCTGAAATCTCACAGAACTGCCGGAATTTATCTACTCGAACAATGTGATTTCATTTGAGATGCGCTTTTTCGCAATCTCACAATAATCCTTGTCCAACTCGATGCCCACCGCCCGCCTGTGATTAAGGTGCGCTTCGATGAGTGTTGTGCCGCTGCCGCAGAAGGGGTCAAAGACCACATCGTTGACGTAGCTGAATAACTTGATGCAGCGATAGGGCAGCTGGCGCGGAAATGGAGCGGGATGCCCAATTCTTTTTTTGCTTTCCCCATTGAACGTCCACAACCCATTTGTCCACTCCATGAATTCATCGCGTGAGACATCCGAAATTTTCGAGCCGCCGGTCTTTTTCCACGAATCTTTGTATAGCACAACAATCAGCTCCACTGGGGCAATCACATAAGGGGCAGAGGCGGATTTCCACGACCCCCATGCGGTGCGCCTTGAAATATTGCCTTCGTTCCACACGATGGTGGAGTGATATTGCCAGCCTATTTTTTTTGCAATTGTGGTCAAGTCAGCGCCAACGCTTCGATTGCCGCCTTTGTTCTTATCCAGTGGAATGTTGAGCAGGAACCTGCCCTGGTTTTTTGTCCATTGAAAGCAATTACTCATCCATTGATGCGAAAAATCCAGGTAATGCTCGTATGCAAGGGTGTCGTCATTGGAGTTGTATTCGATGCCCACGTTATATGGCGGCGACGTCACCGTTAAATCAATGAACTCTGTGTCAAACAGGTTTTCATCCAGCGAGCTTCCATGAAAGAGCCATATATTTTTATGATGAAAATATACATCCCTGGACTCTGTGTTATAGGATGCGCACGTTTCCTTCGAGAAGAACGCTTCATTTTCCACGCTGGATTCAGGCACGACTTCAGTGTTTTTATTTTTCATTTTAAGGATTATACCTGACTCATGATTCTAGATTTCAACCGCTTGACTCGCGTCCCATAGTTCGACCAGCCGTTTCCATTCATCCATGCTTAACGTTTCGGCGCGGCGCATAAAATCAACGTCTGCGGAAGTGAGCAAGCGCTCCGCTTCTTGCGGTTTGATGTGCAGCCCGGCAGAAAGCGAGTTACGCAGGGTCTTTCTTTTTTGCGAAAAACCAGCTTTGATTAATCTAAAGAACATCTTGAGCGATTTGCGCGGGATGAGCGGCTCGTCGTACACATCCACGCGCAGCGCGGCAGAATCCACTTTGGGCGCGGGATGAAACGCGCTGGCGGGAATCCGCGCGGCGATGCTTGGCTTTCCATATACTTGCACGCTTAACGCCAGCAGGCTTAAGTCGCCTGCCTGGGCGCAGATTCGTTCCGCGACTTCTTTTTGCACGGTCAAAACAGCGCGGCGCGGCTTTACTTCGCTTTCGAGCAAATGACGAATTACCGCCGAGGTGATGTAATAGGGAATATTTGCAACGACGAGATAATCGCTTTGATTAACGATTGTCGAAATGCGGAGTTCGAGAATATCGCCGTGTACCACGCGCACATTTGGATATGGGGTGAGGACTGCTTTCAGCGCGGGCAGGATGTCTTCATCCAGTTCAACCGCGATTACTTCGCGCGCTGAAACAGACAGGAAGCGCGTTAAACTTCCGAGACCGGGACCAATCTCTAAGACAACGTCTTCTTTATGAATGTCTGCGGCGCGCGCGATGGTTTCCAGCGCGGCGTGATCCTGCAAAAAGTTTTGACCGAGGCTTTTATCGGCGCGCAGGTGAAAACGTTTGAGAACAGCTGCCGCGTCCAGTGGGGGGATGGTGTTAAATGGTTTCATTCGCAAGTTACCTTGTTGTGGCTTTTGATGCCGGCCGGGTTTGGCTGGGGCCACTCACCGGATTCGAATTGCATGACATAATTACGCAGGGTGTTGAAATCTACATCCCAGATGAATGTGCCGTGTGGGTTGTGATTGTATGGGTCGGGAATTTTGCGCGAAGGTTTGAATAGCTCGTCGGGGAACCTTGCAAAGACAATGTTCTGCGGGCGGATTTTCATTCCAATACAGGCGAGTTGTGTAATTTCATCCGGCGATAAATCGGTCAGGATGTTGTCGCGGAAGGATTTGATTAAATCGGGAATTTGCGTCACAACTTTGGGGCTGGCAAGTTTTTGTTGCAAGGCGCACAGCACGCGGTTTTGATTGTTCACGCGCTCGAAGGTGCTTTCTTCACGATTGCGCGCCACTTTTAACGCGCCGGGTCCATCGAGGTGATTGGTACCAATAGACAACCCGGTTTTGATGGCTGTTTCCTCATCCGCAACATACAGGTCAATGCCGCCTACCGCGTTGACGACATTTTCAAAGGTGCGCATGTTTACTGATACATAATTATTCGAATGTACGTCGAAGTTCATGTTCAACGTGAGCGATAAAAGTCCCGGTCCGCCGCTTGGGTCATTCCAATATGAATAGCCGGGTTGTCCAAAAAGATAAGATTGATTGAGTTTGCCATACTTCAACCCTTTAAGGTTGTCTTCGATATAGGGTATCTCCACCCACAAATCGCGGGGAAATTCCAATATTGTGACTTTTGGCGTTTTGAACTCGACACGCGCAATGCGGACTGCGTCTGCAAGCCCGTAGGTGTAGGCATCCTGCCGCGAGTCTGCGCCCACGACAAGAATGTACATGACATCTGGTCCATGGCAGATTGGCTCAGGCGTATTGGTCGCTGGAACGGTCATGGTCGGCACAAGCGTCACCGCGCCCATGGGCGTTCCGCCTGCGGTGGGCGTCCACGTTGGCGGCATGGTGATTGGCGCGTAAGTCGGCAGCGCGGGACCGAGCGGCTGTATGGCAAATGCGCGATAACTTTGATATCCGTATACGCCCACGATTGAAATGAGCGCGCAGGCGATGAGCGCAAGACTGGCGATGATAAATTTTTGATTTCGAGTCATAGATTTCAGTACGAATAACTTTTGTGAAGTTCGTGTCCTTTGTTTGGGGTATTGCTTCATTTCAAAAAATAAGGTATCTCTGCTGGGGCGGGCGCAAGAAAGTACACCGTGACCCAACCCGTCATGTTTTGTATATTTCCATCATCGAATCCGAGGTCAATCCATTTTGTGCGCGGAATGTTGAACTTCGACTCGAGAATGGTACCTCCGCCGGTATCGCCGATGGTCGCCGTCCCATAACCGGGGATGTAGACCTTCATCCCTGCAAGATAACTGTAAATGGAGTAATCCACCGCCACAATGCCATATCCGGCGCGCGCGCCGCTTGCCGTGCCATATAAACAGCTGCCTGTCCCCGACGCGCAAGGTGAATAAACTGTTGCGTACATCTCTCTTGCAAGCCAGTAATCCATCCCATTTGTTTGTGACATGACAATTTGTGAGCCGCCTGTTACAATTCGCGTCTGCGGCGCGCGGATGATGGTTCTGTCTTCTGTGATGCTGCCAATTTCTTTTCCATCTTCATACCGAATCCGCGTGCGCGTCATTGCCGTCCCATGAATACCCGGCTGGATGATTTCTTCCTGCCCAAGCAGGAGGTTGGGGTTATCCTTGCGTTCCGTTTCAAATGGAATTGATTCCAGCGCGATGTTAATCGCTTCGTGGATGCGCGTGACGCGGATCATTCCATCCGCGGGAATGGCTTCGTTTTCGCCCGGCGCGCTAACATCCGCGCCCACCAGCGGAATCCCAGCCTCCGCCAATGCCTCTCCCACTGTCCGCGCGGATGAGCGAGTCTTGAGGGTTTTATCGCCAGTGAGGATGGTTACCTCGCGCGCTGGAAAAAATTCAACCTCGATGGGCTGTGTGATGGGCGTTTCGACAGGCGGGTTGATAAAATCATTTTGCGTGAGCGTTACCCCAATTTCGTTCAACGCCTCTCCTACTGTCAATGCGGAAGTTTGAACGGTTTGCTCTCCTTGTGATGTGACCAGCGTTAGCGTCACCGCGCGTCGGACTTGTAATTGAATCGAATTTGATGTTGGCACGGGCTGGTCTGGCGGAACGGATATTCCGTTGAATAACACGCGGTCATTTGCTTGCAGCGTGATGCCTGCCTGCGCAAGTATGTTTACTGGGGCGCGTTCGGAAGATTGCAGCGCGCGTATATTTTCTCCATCCAGAATGGTGATGGGCAAAGACTCGGTTTGGCAGGAACTCAACAAAAACAGGGCTGCGAGCAACAGTCCGCGCAAAATTTTCATGCGCGGAATTATAAACTCAATCAATCCTAAATTTGAGTTTGTTGTAAAATCAGTTGTGATACTTCAAATAAGGAGACCGTCCATGCAAATGTTAATTGAGTTCGGCATTTCGTTGATTATTGCGCTTCAATCTTTGGGTGAGTGGCTGCTGCTTCCCATGCGCTTCTTCAGTTATCTTGGCACTGAGGAATTTTTCCTGCTCATGCTTCCCCTCATCTATTGGTGCGTGGACTCTGCGCTTGGTATTCGCGTTGGCTTGGTCCTTGTCACCAGCGATTTGATTAACTACGTTGGCAAACTTTTCTTTATGGGACCGCGTCCATATTGGGTGAGTTCCCATGTGCGCGGATTTTGGGCTGAGACCAGTTTTGGCATCCCTTCTGGTCATGCGCAACATGCCGCGAGTGTGTGGGGCATTATTGCCGCGTATGTAAAAAAAACGTGGGTGTGGGCTGTCGCCCTCTTTTTGATATTTTTCATCGGGTTTTCGCGTTTATACCTCGGCGCGCATTTTCCGCATGATGTCCTTTTGGGGTGGCTGCTTGGCGCGCTCATTGTGTGGGCGTTTTCATATTTTTGGGAAGCGGCGCAAAATTGGCTGGCGCACAAAACCTTGTGGAATAAAATCGCCATCGCATTTTCCGTGTCCCTGCTTTTTATCCTCTTTGGATATGGGATGGCATCCCTGCGCGGCAGCTATCAAGTCCCTGAGGCGTGGGTCAACAACGCGCTTCTTGCGGATGAAGCGGAGATGCCCGCGCCTGTCAACGCCAGCGGACCATTTACTGCGGCGGGTGTCTTCTTCGGGCTGGCAGCGGGCGCGGCGTGGATGGAAACGCGCGGCGGCTATCGCGCAGATGGGACTCTTGACAAGCGCGCGCTGCGCTATGTTGTCGGTTTGATCGGGCTGCTTGTCCTCTATATGGGTTTGGGGATGATTTTCCCGCGCGGAGATGGGTTTGTCTTCTATATGCTTCGATACTTCCGCTATACTCTGGTAGGCTGGTGGGTATCTGGCGGCGCGCCCTGGGTATTTATGAAACTCAATCTGGCGGAAAGCGGCGCGGGATAATCCATCTGTTATAATTGGTACAATTCTTTTTTCCCAAGGATTCATAGATGGCGCTCGAAAAAAATACGCTGCTTAATACTCGTTATCGAATTATTGATATTCTCGGACAGGGTGGGATGGGGTCTGTCTACCGCGCATTTGATGAAAACCTAAAATCTGCGGTTGCAATCAAAGAAAATCTCTTTACCACCGAGGAATATACGCGCCAGTTTCACCTTGAAGCGGTGATTTTGGCAAACCTGCGCCACCCAAACCTGCCGCGCGTCTACGACCATTTCACCATTGGGGATGAGGGACAGTATTTGGTCATGGACTTTATTGATGGTGAAGACCTGCGCTCGCGCATGGAGCGTGATGGCGCAATTTCGGAAGACGACGCAATACAAATTGGCGCCGCCATGTGCGATGCGCTCGCCTATTTGCATAGCCGTAAACCCCCGATTTTTCACCGCGACATCAAACCTGGCAATGTCAGAATCACGCCCGATGGGCACATCTTCCTTGTAGATTTTGGTCTTGCAAAAGTATATCAAGGTGAAAATCAGGCGACCACCACCGGCGCGCGCGCCATGACGCCGGGCTATTCACCGCCTGAACAATACGGCACTGCCCGCACTGATTCACGCACTGATATTTACTCGCTTGGCGCGACGTTGTACGCCGCTGTTTCCAGCACTATTCCAGAAGATGGTCTTGCGCGCGCGATGGAAAACGCGCAGTTGACTCCGCTGCGCAACCGCAATTCAAAAATTTCGCGCCGCTTTGCCGCCACCATCGAAAAAGCGATGGCGGTTGACCCTAGCGACCGTTTTCAAACAGCCGAAGAACTCAAGAAAGCATTGTTGAGTTCCGCATCGAAAACCCAGCAGGTTCCGGGCGCATATACAGTCTCTCCGCCGCCCTCGGAATTATTCCTGCCCAATGACCCCACTTCGTCCATGCCAGCCCCAGCTGCCGCGCCTCAGCGCTCACCGATGGGAATTGCGCCGTCTTCACAAGTTGAAGAAAAGCCTTTTGTGTCGCCTTTCAAAAAACAAAAGGAACGTGAGCGAAAGCGCCGCGTGGCGTTGTTTCGTTTTATTGCGCTTTTGTTGTTCCTGTTTGTGTTAGCGATTCCTTTTATCGCTCCAGACGTTATTCCGATGGAAATTCGCAGCGCGATGCCTTTCCTCGCGCCAACTGGCACAGCAACCCAAACTATCACCCCATCGCCTGTCCCGACTTTTACGCTTACCGCCACATCCACGCCGACAGAGATTCCGCCTACGGTCACCTTGACGCCGACGACGATCCCGTTGCCGTCAGATACTCCTCTCGCTACTGAGACGGCTTTGCTGGATGCAGCGAGTCCAGCTGTGGTTGTGTCTTCTACGCCTGTTGGCGGCACCGGGCAGATTGCGTATGCTTCCAATCGCACTGGAATTCCGCAAATTTTTATAGCAGATTTGGCAAGCGAAACCGCGTTTCAGGTGACCGATGTGCCGGAAGGCGCGTGCCAGCCCTCTTGGTCTCCTGATGGCACAAAACTGGTCTTTACATCTCCCTGCAAGGGCATGGATGAAACATATCCCAAGGCGGCATTGTATTTGATTAATCCGGATGGCAGCGGCTTGACGCCAATTCCCACCGTCCCCGGCGGTGACTTTGACCCTGCCTGGTCATCAGATGGAAAATCCATCGCGTTTACATCCTTGCGCACCGGGCAAATGGAAATTTTCCTTTTGAATGTCGAGGATAATTCTGTTACCCAAATTACAAAAGGCGCGAAGGATGTCGAATCCCGCCAGCCTGCTTGGTCGCCGGATGGCTCACAAATTGCCTATGTGGTGAAGCGCTTTGGCGTTTACCAAATTTGGCTGATGAGTATGGATGGAACCAACCAAAATCAGATTGTCCGCAGCGGCACACAGTTTTCAGACTACCTGCCAACATGGTCGCATGATGGTTCTTTGATTCTCTTTAATCAACGTTGTGCCACCAAATTCTGCCTGCCTTATCTCATGAGTACGTCTTCTACAGACCGAACAGAGGAACAAGGCGCAAATTTGGGTATTAACGTCCTTCCAGTTGAAGATGTCAGCTACTCGCCTGACGGTTTCTGGCTTGTATTCGAAGGTGAAGAAGCTGGAGAAAACAAGGATATTCTGTATATGACTGTAACGGGCGCAAATCGCACCCGCGTCACAACAGATAAAAAACTAGACTTTGATCCCGCGTGGCGTCCTGTGTCAGGCAATTGACGCAAGGTCTATTGCAGCGAACAAAATTACAAACTTAAGAACAGAAAATGTACCTTTCAAAAATAAAAGTCGTTACAATATGGAATTGAAATAAAATAGAAATGGAAATTTTACCTTTCAAGGGTAGAATGTTTAACGTCGCCTCGGAAATATAGGCGATATCATGATGTTAAAACATAAATGTCTTATCAAAAATCCTGGATATAAATCAAATGCTTCTTGAACGCGACGTACTATTACATAACCGCTACCGAATTCAGGGCAATCTTGGACAGGGGGGAATGGGCTCCGTATATCTTGCCACAGATGAAAATCTTGGCGTGCAGGTAGCCGTCAAGGAAAACCTGTTTACCACGGAAGAATATGCGCGCCAGTTTCGTTTAGAGGCAGTTATTCTTGCGAATATTCGTCATCCTAACCTCCCACGTGTTTCTGATCATTTTGTAATCGGCGGGGAGGGGCAATACCTCATCATGGACTTTATTGATGGGGAAGACCTGCGTCAGCGCATGGAAAGGGTCGGCATTTTGCCGGAAGATGAAGTGGTGCAAATTGGCGCTGCCATGTGCGATGCGCTTGCTTATTTGCACACACGCAAGCCGCCCATTCTTCATCGTGACATTAAACCGGGGAATGTAAAAATATCACCTGATGGACATATTTTTCTTGTAGATTTCGGTCTAGCCAAGGTGATTCAGGGAAATCAGGCGACCACCACTGGCGCGCGCGCCATGACACCGGGCTATTCTCCACCTGAACAATACGGCACTGCGCGTACTGACCCGCGTACTGACATCTACTCATTGGGTGCGACCTTGTACGCCGCGCTGACTGGCGTCATCCCCGAAGATGGTCTTGCGCGCGCGATGGACAGTATCCAATTAACGCCCATTCGTAAGCGTAACTCTGAAGTTTCACGCCGGCTTGCCGCTACCATCGAAAAAGCGATGGAAGTAGACCCGAGCGACCGTTTTCAAATTGCAGAAGATTTTAAGTTTGCGCTGTTAAATGCAAAATCCAAGACGCAACAATTGCTTGGCACATATACAATTGCGCCGCCTCCTGCAATTAAAGAAGAAGAACTGACTAATGAGCCGCCTAAACCGGCTTCTTCTTTGGTTAACTCTACGCCCGTGGATTATGCTTTTGTGTCGCCGCGTAAGAAGCAGCGTGAACGTGACCGCCGTGTATGGATGGCAATTTCAGGTGGATTACTGGCAGTTTTGCTTGTTAGTATTTTAAGCGTTGTTTTCTTTTTCCCTGGGGTGTTGCCGCAATCTATACGCGAAGGGCTGCCTTTTCTTCCTACGGAGACAGCGACTGCCAGTGCGACGCTTTCGCCCCGGATCACTCCTAGTATAAGTCAGGCTACGCCGGTTCAAACCGCTACAGCTGTGCCTACCAAAACCGCATTAAGTGTTGTTACCGCTGACCCAAATTCGCTGCCTACTCCAATTGGCGCAGATTATTTGGAGATTGCTTATGCTTCAACCCGTACAGGGATTTCGCAAATTTACTTAACGAATATTCTTGAAGACCAGGCTCAGCCCCTGACCAATATGCCCGGTGGGGCTTGTCAGCCTGCGTGGGCGCCAGACGGAGTTAGGCTTGCGTTTATTTCTCCTTGTGATAAGAAGACAGATACATATCCAAAATCTGATATATATATCATGAATGTGGATGGTCCAGGCTTGGATATTATCCCTTCCACTTTGGGCGGGGATTTCGAACCAGCATGGTCTCCTGATGGAAAGTTTATTGCCTTTACCTCCATGCGCGATGGATACATGCAGATATATTTATACAATGTCGATTCGAAAGAATTGAAGCGCATGGTTGAAACGCCTGAATTAAAACATGTTCGCCAGCCTGCATGGTCGCCGGATGGAAAAAAGATTATATATGCTTATAGAAGGGTGGATGCTTATGAACTCTGGACGATGTCTCACACAGGGCTTGACCATGAGAAAATACTAGCCAGCGGCAGCACGCTTTCAAATTATCAGCCTGTTTGGTCGCCGGATGGAAATTTTATTTTATTCAATCAACAAACGACTTCTGATTTCCAATTTCCAAACCTATTTTCATTTACGCTTGATGGAGAAAAATTGCGCCAGATTTACCTCGGACTTCCTTCGATTGAAGATGTGGATTACTCTCCTGATGGCATTTGGATTGCGTATGAAAGCGGCGGCGGACGTTCCTATCATATTTACTATTCCACGCCTTCCGGTGGTGGGCAATCTCGCATTACCACAGAAGATGAGTTTGAAGATTTTGACCCCGCCTGGCGACCTATTTCAAAATGACCTTAACTCCCGCGCAAGCGGGAGTTTTTCTTACACTTCTCTTATTGACTTCATCCATCCCCGCTGATATATTTACAACGCGCTCTCACTATGGGAGCGCGAATTCTGCCTATGCATACTCTTTCTGAACGACAAAAGACCATCCTCCTGCTCATCATCCGTGATTATATTGACTCCGCCCAGCCTGTTGGCTCGAAACATCTGGTGGAGCGTTTTCACATGGATTTGAGCGCGGCGACGGTGCGGAACGAAATGTCCGCGCTGACCGAGATGGGCTACCTGCGCCAGCCGCATACTTCCGCGGGGCGCGTCCCGTCCGAGGCGGGGTATCGCGTGTTCGTCGAGCAGATGATTCAGCAGGCGGCGTTGCCCGCTTCTGTCGAGCGCACCATCGCGCACCAATTTTTTCAGGCAAGCCCCGAAGTGGAGCAGTGGATGACGCTCGCCGCGTCCGTCCTTGCGCGCCAATCGCAGGGCGTTTCGGTCGTGACCGCGCCGCGAGTCGAGACTCCGCGCTTCAAGCACATTGAGTTGATTTCGACCCAGGGCAGGCAGATGTTGATGGTCCTGGTGTTGGAAGGCGGCGAAGTCAAACAGCAGGTGCTGACTCTCGCCGAGCCTGTCACGCAGGAGCGGCTGAGTCAGGTCGCGGCGCGATTAAACGCCGCGCTGGTGGGACTCTCTGCCGAGGGCATCTCTGCGCTGGGCAATCGTTCCGACGCGCTGGAGCAGGACATCATCACGCTGTTGATTCAGGACATGAAGCGCGTCAATCCTGCGGGCGAGATTTACACCGACGGGCTGACCAATGTCTTAAGCGAGCCTGAGTTTGCCGAGTCCTCGGACGAATCGCGCTGGGCAATGCGCTTGTTCGAGGAGCGTTCCACCTTGCAGGACTTAATCGCCCGCGCTTCGACTCACAGCAACGTCGGCGGGCTGCAAGTGCTCATCGGCGGACATGGCGGCTGGGAGGAGTTGCGCCAGTGTTCGATGGTGATTGCGCGTTACGGCGCGCCAGGTTTTGCGACAGGCACGTTGGGCGTGCTGGGTCCCATGAGAATGTCCTATGCAAAGACAATTCCCACCGTGCGGTATGTGGCGGGGTTGTTGAGCGATTTGGTTTCGGAAAATAGAGATTAGAGATTAGAGATTAGAGATTGGTAATTACCAATCTCCAATTACTAATTACCATTTACCAATGTGAGAGTAGAAACAATGAGCGAAGAAAACAATAACGAACCGATTGAAGAAGGTACAGAAGAAGTCGCGGCGGGAGACGGGTCGCTGGAGGTGTTGCAGAAACAACTTGCGGACGCCGAGTCGAAAGCCGCCGAGTATAAAGACGGCTTGGCGCGTGAGCGCGCGGAGTTCCAGAATTATAAGAAGCGCGTGGCGCGGGATAATGAATCCGCGT
>DZBA01000304.1 GCA_022729775.1 Anaerolinea thermophila
GACGTATTTGAACCTGCCGCTCATGGGAACGTCCGGCGCGTCTGAATCAAAAGTTGTGGATGCGCAAGCCGCAATTGAAAGCACAACGCAAGTCATCTTTTCGCTGTTGAGCCGCACCACCATCCCGCATGACGCCGGCTTGTTGGATTGCGCCGACATCGGCTCGCTGGAGATGCTGGTGATGAATGACGAAATTATCAGCATGGCGCGCCGCGCCATGCGCGGAATCGAAGTCAATGACGCGACGCTCATGCTCGATGTGATTGACCGCGTGGGACCGGGCGGCGAATATATTTCCGCGAAGGAAACCGCGAAACACTTCCGCAAAGAGATTTGGCTGCCGCGCATGATGGATCGTCAACCGTGGAATCAATGGGAGCGCAACGGCTCTCCCACCATGCTGGATAACATCCGCGCGCGCATCCGCAACATTCTCGAAACGCATACGCCGCATCCCTTACCCGATGGCGCGCTGGAAAAAATCAACGCAATTTTGGAATCCAGAAGTTCTACTTCTGGATTGACCGATGCCCACAAGTAGAACTTGTGGAATCCAATATATTAGGAGAATCTTATGACGCTACAAAGCAATTACGCCACCCGCGAAGCCCCGCTCTTTCGTAAACTGTCCGATGACCAATTGGAACGCCTGCACCACGCCAGCCTCGAAATTTTGGAGCGCACCGGCGTGCGCCTGTTCGACCCACAAGCGTTGGAATTGTTGAAGAAAAAGGGAATTCAGGTTGAAGATGGAAACCGCGTTTACATTCCACCGGGACTGGTGGAATGGGCGCTCTCGGTTGCGCCAAAGCGCACCGTCTTGTGCGACCGCAATGGCAAGCGCGTCATGCCGCTGGAACGCTACAACATGTTCTACGGTCCCGGCTCGGACTGCCCGAACGTGATTGACTTCCGCACCGGTGAGCACAGACCCGGCAAACTGCAAGACGTGGTCGAGGCTTCGATCATCTGCGACGCGCTGCCCAATATTGATTTCCTCATGTCGTTCTGCATCGCGTCTGACCTGCCGCAGGAAACCTATGACCGCTTCCAAATGCGCGCGATGTTGATGAACAGCACCAAGCCGATTCTCTTCGTCACGACGGAGTTCGAAGGCTGCGTGGATGATATCAAAATGGCGGAAGCCGTCGCGGGCGGCGCGGAGGCTTTGCGGCGCAATCCGCTTTGCGCGTGTTATATCAACGTCACCCATCCCATGCGTCACAATCAAGAGGCGCTGCAAAAATTACTCTTCCTCTCCGGCAAGGGCATCCCGACCACGTACACGCCCGTCGTGTTGCGCGGCGCAACGGGACCCGTCACCGCAGCAGGGGCGATGGCGCTGTCAAATGCCGGTGAAATGGTCGGCTTGATTTTGGCGCAGTTGAACCGCGAGGGCGCGCCCATCATCCTGACCGGCGGCGTCAACGATATGATGGATATGAAGACCACCGTAGATGCCTACGCCGACCCGACCAACCGCGTGATGTTGGTGGAACTTGCCCACCGTTACAACCTGCCCATCTTCGGCTTGACCGGGTGCAGCGACTCCAAAGTCCCCGATGAGCAAGCCGCCGCCGAAGCCGCGTTCTCCATCATGCTCGAATCGCTGGCGGGCGCGCAACTGGCGCACGATGTCGGCTACCTCGAAGGCGGCATGACCAACTCCGTCGAGCAAATCATCATGTGCGATGAAATGATTGCCTACACCAGGCACTTCATGAAAGGCATGGAAATCAACGATGAAACCCTCGCGCTCGATTTGATTCACGAGACAGGTCCCGATGGGAATTATCTCAGCAGCGACCATACGCTCAAAAATTATAAAAATGACTGGTATCCCAAACTCTTCGACCGCCGCAATTATGAAGACTGGAAATCGAAGGGGTCGAAGACCCTGCGCCAGCGCGCAAAGGAAAAAGCGTTTAAGATTTTGGAAACGCATAAACCCGAACCGCTGCCTGCCGACGTCCAAAAACAATTGGATGAAATTGTCGGTTTATGAGGTATCACTTGACATATCGAATAGGGATAATCATCAGTGGACAATTTGCGCGGTTATTTGGATAATAGGCGGGCTGATAAGAGACTTAACCACTGAGGCACGGAGACACCGAGAAAAACCAATAAAAAACTCCGCGCCTCAGCGGTGAAAAAAAACAGGAGAAATAAAATGACCGTTGCTACAAACCTTGCCGAATACACCTACGAACTGCGCCCCGTGGAACGCGGGTACGCAAACCGCACGCTCTATATTAATCTGGATGACAACACCATCCGCGAAAAGCCTGTGACTCAGCAGATGAAAGACCTGTTCACGGGCGGGCGCGGATTTGCGCTGAAATTGCTTTGGGACGCGGTGACTCCCGATACAAAATGGAACAGCCCCGAAAATGAACTCGTGATTGCGAATGGACCCATCTGTGGAATCACGGCGTACCCTGGCAGCGGAAAATCCACAATTGTGACGCTCAGTCCGCTGACCGAGAATGTGATTGACAGCAACGTCGGCGGATATTTTGCGCCGTTCCTGAAGTTCTCTGGTTTCGACGCGCTGGAGATTCAGGGCAAGGCGCAAGCGGACGTGATCATTTTCATTGATGGCGACACTGGCAAAATAGAAATTGAAGCCGCGCAAATTGTTGCAGTGGATTCGCATGAGATCGCAAATCAACTGACAGAGAAATATGGCGTGGACGAAAAAGGCAAACGCGCGATTTCGGTTTTGTCTGCGGGGCAGGCGGCGGAGCATATCCGCATCGCGTTGATCAACTCCACCTGGTATGACGCGCGCCGCAAAGAAGCGCGTTTCAAACAGGCGGGGCGTGGCGGACCTGGGCGCGTGTTCCGCGATAAAAGAATCAAAGCGATTGTGGTCAAATACAGCGACATGGGCGGCGATAAAAATAACGTCGCAGATATGGCGCTTATCCGCAAGGCTGGGCAGCGTATCAATAAGGAAATTACAAATCTCGACGACAAGCAGAATCAAATGCGAAAAGTTGGAACTGCAAATATCGTTGAAGTGATGGATCACTTTGACCTGCTGCCCGTGAATAATTTCCGCTATGGTTCACATCCTGATACGCATAAAATTGATTCAAAAGTGTGGATACAAAATTTCACGCAAGGTCTGCCCGATGGCTGTTGGCTCGGCTGCACCATGTCGTGCTCGCATGGCGTGGATCACTTCCCGCTGAAGACGGGACCGTACGCGGGTCAATGCGTTTTGGTGGATGGCCCCGAATACGAAAACGCGGCGGGGCTGGGCTCGAACATAGGCAATTTCGATCCGCAAAAAGTTTTGGAACTCAACTTCTACTGCGACACCTACGGCGTGGACAGTATCTCGTTTGCGAACTGCGTCGCGTTTGCGATGGAATGTTACGAAGAAGGAATCATCACGCAGGAAGATACTGGCGGGCTGGATCTAAAATTCGGGAACGGAGAAGCCGCGCTGGAACTCATCCACCAGATGGCGCGCGGCGCGGGTTTTGGTCTGACCGTCGGGCAGGGCGTCCGCTACATGAAGAATCTCTTCACCCAGAAGAATCCCGCGCGCGCGGGTTTCATCCACGATATCGGCATGGAAATCAAGGGCATGGAAATCTCGGAATATCTGACGAAGGAATCGCTCGCGCAGCAGGGCGGGTTTGGACTCGCAACCAAAGGTCCGCAGCATGACGAAGCGTGGCTGATCTTCATGGATCAGGTGCTGAATCTTTTGCCGTCGTTCAAAGACAAAGCCGAAGCGCTGCATTACTTCCCGATGTGGCGCACGTGGTTCAGCCTGCATGGATTGTGCAAACTGCCGTGGAACGATATCTCGCCCGAAAATAATAAGCAGACCGCTGAACCCGCGAAGGTCGTCGAGCATGTCGAAAACTATACGTGGATCCATCAGGGCGTGACGGGCAAGCCGACCACCACGCAGGATCTGCTCGACCAATCGGAGCGCGTGTATAACTTCCAAAAAGTGTTCGCCATCCGCATGGGACGCGTGGGACGCAAACACGATTATCCGCCCTACCGCGCGATGGGACCTGTCACTGCGGCGGAATATGAATCGCGGCAGGAGCGCTACGACGAGCAACTCCAACGCCTTGTGGAGATTGACCCCGCTGGCATGTCTACGGAAGAGAAGATGAAACAACTCCGCCAGTACCGCGAAGCGCAGTACGAGCAACTGATGGACGCGGTGTATTTGAGACGCGGCTGGGACGCGAACAGCGTTCCGACCGTGGAGAAGTTGAGGGAGTTGGG
>DZBA01000305.1 GCA_022729775.1 Anaerolinea thermophila
GGCGGGGGCATTTGCAACATCGGAACATTTGGACGTGAAATTGACCTTTGAAGATTTGCGCGCGGCTGGGCTTCCACTTGGGTCGGGGGTGGTGATGGTGTTCAATCAAACGCGCGATATGCGCGATGTGTTGAAGCGGCTGGGAAAATTCTTCGCGCATGAGTCATGCGGCAAGTGTTATCCCTGCCAGATGGGAACGCAGCGCCAGAGCGAGATTTTAGACCGCCTTGCGGAGGGTAAATCCCTGCCCGGTGATTTTGTCCGCTTGCAGGATGTCGGCTGGACGATGACAGATGCTTCGCTGTGCGGCTTGGGTCAGACAGCGGCGAGCGCGGTGTTGAGCGCGATGAAGATGTTTCCAAAAATTTTTGAGAGTGGAAAGTAGATACAAGTTGCGTGGTACGTGGTGCGTGTATCGTGTAGCGTGAAAAGGTGAATTTATGACAGTCACATTTATTTTAGACGGAAAAGAAGTAACCGCAGAAGACGGCATGACCTTACTTGACGTCGCCCGCGAAAATGGAATTGACATCCCCACGATTTGCTTCCACGAAAAGACGACAGCCAACGCGCTGTGTCGAATCTGCGTGGTGGAAGTGGAAGGTCAGCGCGTGTTGCAGCCTTCGTGTATTGTGAAAGCCGCAAATAATATGAAGGTGCAGACTCGCAGCGAGCGAGTCACCCGCGCGCGCAAAACGATTTTGGAGATGTTATCCGCCACGATGGATTTATCCGAAGCGCCGGAAGTTCTCGCCATGATGAAAGAATATAACGCGGACGCGAATCGCTTTCCCGAAGCGGAGCGGCGCGAGTCCGAGGTCAAGGACGACAACCCAATGTATATCCGCGACTATTCCAAATGTTTGTTGTGCTGGCGCTGCGTGCAAGTCTGCGCGGATGATGTGCAATATACGTATGCGATTAATTTCAGCGGGCGCGGATTTGAGACGCAAATTGGCACGTTCTTCGATAAAGCAATCCCCGAAACGACTTGCGTGATGTGCGGTCAATGCGTGGGAGTCTGTCCGACGGGCGCGTTGAAACCGAAGCGCGAGTTTTTACTGGAGCAGGGAAAGAGTCCCAACGAAATCAGCGTGATGAACACGGGACGCAAGAAAAGAAAATAGCGGAGTCCAACGACTCCCGTCGTTGGATTTTCAAAAGTCGGGAGACTTTTGACTCCGATTTTAGTCAGGACATCAATGGCATTAATATCAGTAATGTATGGAATCATTTCAGCAATCACCTGGGGCGCGGGTGATTTTAGCGGCGGCATGGCGGTCAAGCGCAGCAATCCTTATGGCGTGGTGATTTTCGCGCACGTCATCAGTTTGATATTGGTCATCACGCTCGCGTTGCTTCTCGGCGATCCCATTCCGCCCGCGCAGGATTTTCTTTGGGGCGCGGCAGCTGGGCTCGGCGGCGGGATGGGACTCGCGCTGCTGTACACCGCCCTCGCTTCGGGACAGATGAGCGTCGCCGCGCCGGTCTCTGCGTTGGTCGCCGCCGCGCTGCCCGTTTTGATTGGCATTTATTCCGAAGGCTGGTTGAGCCTGACCACCATGATTGGATTCGCGCTGGCATTAATCGCGGTGTGGTTCATCTCCGGCGGCGCGGGCTTGAAATTGCAATTTAACGTTTTGGCTTTGCCGCTTATCGCGGGAATTAGTTTCGGCGCGTTCTTTGTGTTTCTGGAAAAAGGCAGCGACATTTCCATGTTATACCCTCTCGCGGCAACGCGGATTGCTTCCATCACCAGCCTTTTGATTTTTAGCGCGGCAACCCGTCAACCGATTTTGCCCGCCCGCGAAAGTTGGCTGCCCATCTTTTTGAGCAGCGTCCTCGATACGGCTGGAAATGGGCTGTATGTTTTATCCGCGCAGACGGGGCGCATGGACGTTGCCGCTGTGCTTGGCTCGCTCTACCCCGGCTCGACCGTGCTGCTGGCTTGGTTCATTTTGAAAGAAAAAATCTCGCGGGTGCAGATGGCTGGCATTGCGGTTGCGTTGGTTGCGATTGTGTTGATTACTATCTAATTTGGAGTCCATCAGCTCGCTGATGGACTGTCAGGCAGCAAGCTGCCTGACTCCAGAATTGAGGAACTTATGATTAAAGCAGATCGAGTTGTCACATCCACTTGCCCTTACTGCGGCGTCGGCTGCACTTTGCAATTACACGTCAAAGACGATTTTATTTTCAAAGTCACCACGCCGTTTGATTCACCCGTCAATCATGGCAATCTTTGCGTGAAGGGACGTTTTGGCTATGATTATATTTATCATCCCAAGAGAGTCACGACTCCGCTGGTGAGAAGGTATTTGTTGGAAGGAAAAAAAATAGAAATTAGAGAGAAGAGAATAGAGAATAGTAAGAACGCCAATCATCTACTCTCTAATCATCTTATCTCTGATTTTGATTGGGTCGAAACCGATTGGGATACCGCGCTTAATATCACAGCCGATACATTAACTAAACTCTACAAACGGGACGGCTCGGACGCGATGGCGGTCTATTGCTGCGCCAAAGCAACCAACGAAGATAACTATCTTTTGCAAAAAATGTATCGCGCATTGTTCCGCACCAATAACGTGGATCACTGCACGCGCTTGTGTCACGCAGGTTCGGTGGTGGCGCTGCAACAGGCGGTGGGATCGTCCGCGATGAGCAACACCGCATCACAGGTGATTCAAAATGACGTGTTCATCGTCACTGGCTCGAACACTTCCGAGAATCATCCCATCATCGCGTTGCAGATGAAAGAAGCGGTGATGAAACACGGCGCGAAGATGATCGTGGTGGATCCGCGCCGCATTGATTTGGTGGACATGGCGGAAATGTGGCTGCCGCTCAAACCCGGCACGAATGTCCCGGTGTTCTCCGCGATGGCGCATGTGATTGTGAAAGAGAATTTGGTTAATTGGGAATTCGTAAAATCGCGCACTGAAGGCTTTGACGAATTTATGGAAAGCCTCGAAAAATTCACGCCCGAATACGCGGAAGAAATCAGCGGCGTTCCCGCGGATGACATTCGCAAAGCGGCGCGGATGTATGCCACCGCAAAAAATGCGGCAATCTATTGGGGCATGGGCATTTCGCAACTCTCGCACGGAACCGCGTCCGCGATGGCGTTGATTCACCTCGCGTTTCTCACGGGTCACATCGGGCGCGAAGGCACGGGATTAAATCCCCTGCGCGGACAGAACAACGTGCAAGGCGCGAGCGATATGGGTTCCATGCCGTTTCATTACCCCGGCTATATGCGCGTGGATGACCCTGATAGCCGTGCAAAATGGGAGAAGACGTGGAACATCGAAGAAGGCGGCTTGAGTCTCAAATTGGGATTGACCACCACCGAGATTCTTTCCAACGCGCACGAAGGCGGAATCCGCGCGTTGTATATCATGGGCGAGAATCCCATGATGTCTGAGCCGAACCTTAACGAAACACGCAAGCATATCGAGCAATTGGAATTCCTCGTCGCGCAGGATATTTTCATCAATGAGTCGGCAGCATACGCGGATGTGTTTTTGCCCGCCGTTCCCTTTGCGGAAAAAGATGGCACGTTCAGCAATACGGATCGCCGCGTGCAGCGAGTCCGCGCCGCGCACCCGCCGCGTGGAAATTCCAGACCCGATTGGCAAATCATCTGCGATTTGGCAGCGCGGATCGAAGCGCGGCTTGGCGTTCCAACATCCAAATGGGATTATGCCCACCCCGAAGAAATCCTGCGCGAGATGGGAAATGTCAACCCCGATTACGCGGGTATTACTTATGAACGTATTGATAAAGTTGGCTTGATCTATCCCGTTCCGACGATGGATCACCCCGGCACGCCGACGCTCTTCACCGAAGATTTTCCGCGCGGACTTGGAAAATTCCACCCGCTGGATTATGTCCCCGTGCGCGAAGAAGCCGACGATGAATATCCATTTATCTTAACGACGGGACGTTTGCTCGAACACTGGCACGGCGGCTCGATGACACGCAACTCCGCGTTGAATGAAATTTACCCCGAAGCGCGGATCGAGATTCATCCCGCCGACGCGGACATTCACGGAATTCGCAATGGCGACGCGGTGAAGGTCAAAAGCAGGCGCGGGGAAATCATCCTCCGCGCGACGGTGACGGAGAAGACAACGATTGGCGTGGTCTTCATCCCCTGGCATTTTCATGAAGCGGCGGCGAATCTCTTAACGAATGACGCGCTCGACCCGCAGGCGAAAATCCCCGAGTTCAAGGCGTGCGCGGTGCAGG
>DZBA01000306.1 GCA_022729775.1 Anaerolinea thermophila
TGGTCACAACCGGCATCCCGCGACGGATATCGTCGTTCGAGCCGCGATTGATGATAATGTAATGCAAAAAGGGACTTGGGTCGCGCCCAATGACCGCCGCAGCTTTATATGTGCTTTCTGGATTGGAGCGCGAAAAATCAACCAACGCCGCAAGCACGTCCGTTTCGTTCACGCGCTGCTGCAGCTCAATGACCTGCGTTTGCAAGCGCGAGACTTCCGCCTCCAAATCGGCATTCTGCGCGCGAAGCGAATTCAAATCACGCGGCGCGGTGAAAAAGTCTTGAAAGCCGAGAAAGCGAGTTGCAAACCATGTTTGAATTTCGATAAAAACCGAGCTGAACTGGCGGGAGGCGCTTCCAAAAAAGCCACCCAATGCCAAGGCAAGAATTCCCCCAACTACAAGAAAAATAATTGTCGTTTGTAAAGAACGGGAGCTCATTGACTAACCAGGAAGGTGACGTGTGCTGCCGCGTTCCAGCCCGACCAAATAACGCCCAAATGAGGGGAGGTCTTCAAAGATCATCGCCGCGCCGCGCGCAACACAAGTGAGCGCGTCTTCTGCGACCCACACGCGCAGTTTTAATTCATCGGTCAAACGTTCTGCCAACCCTTGCAAAAGCGCGCCGCCACCCGCAAGACAAATGCCAATATCCATCAAGTCTGAAACGATCTCAGGCGGAATTTCATCGAGCGCGTCACGCACTGTATCAATAATGACCTGCACCGAACTGGAAAGCGCCTCGCGGATTTCAACGGAAGAAATTTCAATTGTCTCCGGCAGCCCGGTGACAAGATTCCGCCCGCGCACTTCCATTGTCTTTTCAGGGTGCAGCGGATACGCCGAGCCAACCTGCCATTTGATTTGCTCCGCGTTGCCTTCGCCGATCAATAGATTATATTTATTTCGCAGGTATTGAACGATATCCTGATCCATTTCATCGCCTGCTGCGCGCAATGAGCGCGAAGCAACCACCCCGCTCATGGACAACACCGCGACTTCCGTCGTGCCGCCGCCAATATCCACCACCATCGAGCCGCGAATTTCCCCAACGGGAAGTCCCGCGCCAAGCGCGGCTGCAATCGGCTCTTCAATCAACATGGCTTGACGCGCGCCTGCCGCCATCACAGCGTCGTAGACCGCGCGCTTTTCCACTTCGGTTACGCCGGTGGGCAGACCGACAATGACACGCGGGCGCGGAAGTGGAACCATGCTTTGCTCATGCACCTTGCCGATGAAATATTCAAGCATGACTTGTGTGACGTCAAATTCAGCAATTACGCCGTCACGAATGGGACGCACCACCATTACATTGCCCGGCGTGCGCCCGACCATTTCCTTTGCTTCAAGACCAATCGCCAAAGGCTGCCGCATTTTTTTATCTACGGCAACCCATGAAGGTTCATTAATAACAATCCCTTTACCGCGCACATGCACAAGCGTGTTCGCAGTTCCAAGATCTATGGCAATATCCAAAGAAAAAAGGCCTAATAGCCAGTTAAGAGGGTTGAAAGCCAAAGGAGGCTCCTAAACAAAATTTCATGATGAGAATGGGCTTTCTTTTCTTCATTATACCATGAGGCTTAAAATCCGATTTTTGCAACTAGAATGCTGTATTGGGGTTAAAATGGTAATCCAAATTCAAGTCCAATTCAAGTCTCCGGAGGAAACACATGTCAAAAATTGCAATCGTAACCGACAGCACCGCTTACATACCCAGCGAGCTGATCACACAGCATGGCATATCAACTGCCCCATTGGAATTAATCTGGGGTGATGAAACATTCAAAGATGGCGTAGACATTCGCCCAAGTGAATTTTTTAACCGTTTGAAGACTACAAAGGTCATGCCGACCACGTCGCAAGTCACCATTGGGGATATGAAAGCCATGTTCGAATCACACGTAGAACAGGGAAATGAAGTGATTGGTATATTCATTTCATCCGGGCTTTCAGGCACGGTTCAATCAGCGTTACAAGCGAAAGACATGATGGGCAGCGCGGGCGAGAAAGTCACCATTGTAGACAGCCGCACAACCGCCATGTCCATGGGCTTTCAAGTCCTCGAAGCAGCCCGCGCAGCCGCCAATGGCGCCAACGTAAAAGACTGTGTGGAAATGGCAAAAAACGCGCACGAACGTACTGGCATCTTTTTTGCAGTGGACACATTGGAATTCCTGCATCGCGGCGGAAGAATTGGCAGCGCGCAGCGCTTCATCGGCACTGCGTTGAATCTCAAACCGATTCTCACCGTTCAACACGGCAAGGTGGAAGGTCTCGACCGCATCCGCACCAAAAGCAAAGCGCATGACCGCATTCTCGAATTGATTTACGAAAAAGTAAAAGGCAAATCGAACATCCGTTTGGCGACGCTTCACGCCAACGCGCCGGAAGACGCGCAAACCTTGCTTGACCGCGCCGCGAAAGAAGTCAGCCCGGTGGAAACCGTATTCACAGAAGTCAGCCCCGTCATCGGCACACACACCGGACCTGGCACAGTCGGCTTGGCATATATTTTCGATTAGATTAGCGCGTAATATCCAATCGGGTTACGGCGTCTATTCAGCAGTAATCCAAAGTAACTACTCAGGGCGTGTCATTTCGACGAGCGATAGCGAGGAGAAATCCATGCCGCTGGCGGGAAAAGATTTCTCGCTTGCTCCCTCACATTCGTTCGGGACAAGGTTCGAAATGAAAAGTCAGAATGAGCAGGCTGAGTAGTTACAATCCAAAACTGATTTTCCAAAGGAGAATAAATTTATGAAAAGTAATATGTCTAAAACTGACCGTTCCATCCGCGCTGTTGTCGGGCTTATCTTCATCGCGCTGTATGGAATGGGATTGGTATCCTCAACGCTCGGAATCATCCTTGCAGTTGTCGGCGTTGTATTCCTCATCACCGCAGCGGTTGCCTTCTGTCCGATGTATGTTCCGTTGAAAATCAAAACCAATAAATAAACCCATCTCGAAAAGTGCGCCGTATCCTTTGATTGGGACGGCGCATTTTTTAACGCAAACAACATGAACAAAAAAGAATTTGAAATAAAAGTGTCAAAATCCGAAAAGCCCATCATCATTGATTTTTGGGCAACATGGTGCGCGCCTTGCATGGCGACCAAACCCGTGCTTGAAAAACTTGCCAAAGAATACGCGGACAAGGTTCAATTCATGCCGATTAACGCGGACGATTCGCGCGAGGTGCTGGAACAGTTCCGCGTGTATGGAATCCCCACCGTTGTTACGCTCCGCGATGGAAAAGAAGTCGGGCGCGTGACCGGCGCGCAAGGCGAAGCGGGATACCGCGCCATGTTCGAAGCGCTGGCGCAAGGTAAGGAAGTTAAAATTCCGCTCACTGCCTTTGACCGCATGTTGCGACTTGGCGCGGGCGGGCTTTTTGTCGCAATTGGAATCTATAACAGCAACTGGCTGCTTGCAGGCATCGGCGCGATTCTCGCATTTTTAGGGATATATGACCGCTGCCCCATTTGGAATGCGATTGTCGGTATGTTCAAAAAACAGGGCGCATAATTTTGGGATCCGCAATCTCTACTTGCGGAAATTCCAAAAATAGAAATTAAGCCAGAAGTAGAACTTCTGGAGTCCATCCAATGCTATAATCGCGTCATGAGTTACGATACTCCACTTGTCATTGGCATCGCAGGCGGATCGGGGTCAGGCAAGACAACTGTTGTGCAAAAAATCCTCGAGCGCGTCGGCGTGGATCGCATTGCCTATTTGCAGCACGACTCCTACTACAAAGACTTGAGCGGACTTCCCCCCGCCATGCGGCGCACGATCAACTTCGACCATCCCAATTCGCTCGAAACAGAATTATTGATTCAACACGTCGAAGCGCTCCGCAACCATCAAGCGGTTGAAATCCCGATCTATGATTTTTCAACAGACACCCGCACCAGCGAAACATATACCGTCGCGCCGCACCGCGTCATTCTGGTAGAAGGAATTCTCATCTTCACAGAACCGGATTTGCGAAAGTTATTCGACGTGAAGATATTTGTAGACACCGACGCCGACCTGCGTTTCATTCGACGGTTGCGCCGCGACATCACAGAACGCGGGCGCAGCGCGGAATCGGTCATCAAACAATATGAAGAAACTGTGCGCCCCATGCACCTCGAATTCGTCGAGCCATCCAAACGCTACGCGGATGTGATCATCCCCGAAGGCGGATTCAACACCGCCGCGTTGGACATGGTGGTGGCAAGAATCGAATCGTTGTTAAAATAAAAAAAAC
>DZBA01000025.1 GCA_022729775.1 Anaerolinea thermophila
CCGAGATATGTCAGTTGACGCGCTTATGGAATTGAGTATAATCAATCTTTGCTGATGGTGTTTTGGTAATGAATTCTCATCCCAGTATAGAATAGGACCTTACAGATGCCGGAACTTTTGTTAGATATCAAAGGTCTTGAAACTCAATTCAAGACTTCTGAGGGAATGGTACATGCGGTCAATGGCGTTTCTTTTGGTTTGAAAGAAGGCGAGACTCTTGGCGTGGTGGGGGAAAGTGGTTGTGGAAAAAGTGTAACCATGCTCTCTGTGTTAGGTTTGATTCCATCTCCCCCCGGGAAGATTGTCAATGGCGAGGCGTTTTTCTTTGGCAGAGACCTGCTAAAGATGAACAATGAAGAGATCAGACATGTTCGCGGCGCGCAGATTGCCATGATTTTTCAAGACCCGATGACTTCCCTTAACCCTGTTTTGACCATCGGATACCAATTGCAGGAACCGCTCATACTTCACTTGGGTATGACGACACAGCAGGCGCAGACGCGTTCGGCAGAATTGCTTGGCATGGTGGGTATTCCAAATCCCAAAGACCGCTTAAAAGATTATCCTCATCAGTTCTCAGGTGGGATGCGCCAGCGCGTGATGATCGCCATGTCGCTTGCGTGTAGTCCACAAATTCTGATTGCCGATGAACCCACTACAGCCCTCGATGTCACCATTCAAGCGCAGATTACAGATTTGGTAAAACGTCTGCGTGATGAGCTCGGTATGGCAATTATCTGGATTACGCACGACTTGGGCGTGGTGGCAGGTTTGGCGCAGCGGATGTTGGTCATGTACGGCGGCTTTATCATCGAAGAAGCGGCGGTCAAAGATTTGTTTGCAAACCCAAGCCATCCGTATACTATCGGTTTGATTGGAAGCCTGCCGCGCATTGACGGCAAGCATGGTCGCTTATACTCGATTGAAGGGCAGCCGCCTGTCCTATTCCAAAAGCCGGTGTCCTGTCCATTTGCGCCGCGTTGCAAATGGGCAATGGATCGCTGTTGGAAAGAAAACCCCACCCTTTCCCCCATCTCTGGCGAACATCGCGTGGCGTGCTGGGTTGACGTCAAAACAGGGAGACCCCGATAATGACCGATAATAACGAAGTTTTATTAAGAGTGGAAAACCTAAAAATGCACTTTCCCATTTTTCGTGGGATTGTGTTTCAAAAACAAGTGGGCGCTGTCCATGCGGTAGATGGTATTTCCTTCGATGTTAAACGCGGAGAAACGCTTGGTTTGGTGGGCGAGTCTGGCTGCGGCAAATCCACAACTGGACGCGCAATTTTGCAATTATATAAACCCACCGGCGGTAAGGTATTCTTCAAAGACAAGGAACTGACTACGCTCAAACGTGATGAGATGCGCGCGGTGCGCCGCGAAATGCAGATGATCTTTCAAGACCCGTATGCCAGTTTAAATCCGCGTATGACCGTCGGCGAGATTGCGGGTGAGCCGCTTATCGTTCACAGCGCAGCCTCTCCGAAAGAGATACAGGAGCGCGTTGAGCAGCTGCTGGAATTGGTGGGACTCAACCCGAGATTCGCAAACCGCTATCCGCATGAATTTTCCGGCGGACAGCGTCAACGTATCGGCATTGCGCGCGCGCTTGCCTTGCAGCCATCTTTCATCGTGTGCGACGAGCCCATCTCCGCGCTGGATGTTTCCATTCAGGCGCAGGTGGTGAACTTGCTTGATGAATTGCAGGATAAATTTAGCTTGACCTATTTATTCATCGCGCATGACCTTTCGATGGTGCGTCACATCAGCAAGCGCGTGGCTGTCATGTATTTGGGCGTGATTGTGGAATTGGCTGACCGTGAAAGTTTATACCTTGAGCCTTTCCATCCGTACACGCAGGCTCTTCTTTCCGCGGTTCCCATCCCAGACCCATTCGCGGAAGTGAATCGCACGCGCGTTATTTTGGAAGGCGATGTGCCTTCCCCGGTCAATCCCCCCTCGGGTTGCCGATTCCGCACGCGCTGTCCCATTGCAGACAAAGTCTGCGCGGAATCGCGTCCTGAATTTCGTGAGGTAAAACCAGGTCACTTTGTGGCTTGTCATAAAGTATAAATAAATTTGAAGGAGGTGATGCTTAACAGAGATACTCATCATCCATGTTCAAAAAATTCGTATTCAACAATCACTATCTATTTGAGGAGAAGAAACAATGCGTAAGATGTTTATTTTATTGAGCCTGCTGGTTGTGTTTAGCATGGCTTTGTCTGCTTGTGGCGGCGCGGCAGCGCCTGCTCCCAGCAAAGTTTTAACCACAAACTTCCTGTCCGGTGATGTTCCCACCCTTGACCCGGCGGTAGCGGAAGACACCAGCTCCATCCAGATTGCACAGGAAACTTTTGGCGGCGTTACCCATTTGAACGAAGTCACCAACGCGGTTGAACCCGGTTTGGCGACATCCTGGGATGTGGTTGACAATGCCGATGGCTCACAGACCATTACCTTCCACCTGCGCAACGATGTTCCGTGGGTTCGCTGGAACGGCACCAAGGTCGAGAAGGTACAAAATTGCGATGGCAAAGACCGCATGGTCACTGCCGGTGATATTGCCTATGGCATTTATCGCAATCAGGCTCCCGCCAATGCTTCACCCTATGCCTACCTGTTGGGATTTGTGTTGAAAGGCGCGTCTGATTTCAACAACGGCAAGTCAACCGACTTTGCCTCTGTTGGCGTCAAGGCTGTTGACGATCAAACCCTCGAAATGATCTTCATGAGCCAGGTGACTTATAACGTCCAGCTCGCTGGCTTGTGGGTTGCGTATGCCCAGCCGAAATGGGTTATCGAAGGCGACTGTAGTGGCAAAGTGGTTGCTGCTGGCGAAAAATGGATTGAACCCGCCAACTTCCAGGGCTATGGTCCCTTCACACTCAAGGAATGGGTGCATGATGACTACATCTCCATTGTAAAGAACCCCTTCTGGCCCGGCAGCGAAGCGATTCCCCAGCCCAAGCTCGACGAAGTTGTATTCAAGATGCTTGACGAACCTGCTCAGCTGGCAGAATATGAAGCTGGCAAGGCTGACCATGTTTCCAGCGTTCCCCAGTCCGATATTGACCGCATCAAGGCTGACCCGGCTCTCTCCAAAGAATTCGCCATTTCCCCGCAGCTTTGCACCTACTACTACGGCTTCAATACAAAAGCCTCTGTGGTAGATGACGTGCGCGTTCGCCGCGCGCTTTCGATGGCTGTTGACCGCCAGAGCCTGATTGACAATGTCGCCAAGGGCGAACAGGAACCCGCGCAATGGTTCGCTCGCCCCGGTTTGGCTGGCGCCCCCACCATTGAAACACACCCCGATTTAGGCATCAAATACGACCCGGAAGCCGCTAAAGCTGAACTCAAATCCTATTTGGATGAGAAGGGCGTTACTGCTGATTCGCTCGAACTGACCCTGCTGTTCAACACCTCCGCTGGACATCAAGCCATCGCGGAAACCATCCAGCAAATGTGGAAGGACACCCTGGGTGTCACCGTTAAATTGACCAACCAAGAAGCGGCTGTCTTCTGGGATACCATCAAGGGTAAAGACACCCCGCAGATTTACCGCGCTGGCTGGTGCTTGGATTACCCGGATGCCAACAACTTCGTCCGTGAAGTTCTTGCTGTCAACGGTTCACAAAACCCGGCTGATGAAAAGGGCGAGCCTACCGGCGGCTTTAATTGGAAGAACGAGAAATTTGAAGAATTGGTTGCCAAGGCTGCCACTGAAGCCGATCTTGCCAAGCGCGTGGAACTGTATGCGCAAGCCGAGCAGATCGCCATGGTCGACGATGTGATTATGATCCCGATCTATTGGTACACCAACCTGGATATGACCAAGCCGTATGTCACCCGAACTTACAGCTCCTCTGGTCACGAAGCCTTTGAGAAGTGGGACATTCTGCCCCACTAAGATTTATAAGAGTTAATGTGGAGAGGGGGGATTTTTCCCCTCTCCATTATTTTTAACTTGTTATCTTTGAAATATTCAGGATGTTTGCTTTCATGGGTAGGAAGACTGATTTCGAGAAAGCCCTGGTATTTTTTAGAGGAGATAAAGAATGGGACGCTTTATAGTCCGTCGTCTGCTTTATATGCTGGCTGTTATATTGGTTGTTTCAGTAATTACCTTCCTGTTGATGCACGCGGTACCTGGGGGACCCTTCACCCGGGAAAAGTCTTTGCCTGAAGAAACCATCAAGATACTGGAAAAACGCTACCATCTCGACCAGCCTTTATATGTGCAATATACCAGTTATCTTTATGCTGTTTTCATTCCACATTTCACAACCACGCCGCCCAACGCAGCTTTATCTTCCCAGGATGACTTCCTGTTGAATGTAAAAATTGGGTCCTTGTGGATTCGTTGGATGAATTTTGGACCCTCTTATCGCTCACGGGGGCGCACTGTTAATGATATTTTCCGTGATAACTTGCCCATCTCTGCCCAGTTGGGCGTTATGTCTTTAATTATATCCATTTTGATTGGGATGCCGTTGGGCGTTATGGCAGCCCTGAAACAAAATACAATGTTGGATTATTTAGGAATGGGCATTGCCATTTTGGGAGTATCTGTGCCTGTCATTGTGCTGGGACCGATCTTCGTATGGGTTTTTGGTATCACGCTCAAGTGGCTTCCTCCCACTGGGTGGGCAGCCAAGCCCCCCTTCTTCCTTGGATTCCTGCCATCCAATTTAAATTGGGAATTCTTTCAACATGCGTTAATGCCGTCGTTTGCGCTGGGACTTGGCTCTTCGGCGGTCATTGCCCGCCTGACGCGCGCCAGCCTTTTACAGACCATCCGCGAAGACTATATTCGCACAGCCCGCGCCAAAGGTTTGCAGGAAAGAGTAATTATCGTCCGCCACGCCATGAAAAACTCGATGATCCCCGTTGTGACCATCCTTGGACCTCTCTTTGCTGCGCTGGTCACCGGTACCTTTGTCACTGAATTGATTTTTGGTATTCCGGGTATGGGTAAATATTTTGTAACCAGCATTACAAACCGCGATTACCCGGTCATCATGGGGACAATTCTTTTGTATGCGGTTTTCCTTGTGTTGGCAAATCTGATCGTTGATATTATGTACGCATATTTAGACCCGCGTATTCGTTATGATTAATTGTTCAGGAGACGAGCATGGCAAATACAAACGAAGTTGAACCAAAATCAGTTGGCGCTCGTGACACGTTGTTAACGCAAAAACGAGAGAGTCTTGGACAGGATGCATTCCGCCGCTTGATGCGCAATCATGCCGCTGTGGTAGGCGGAGTGATCATCATAATTCTAATTTTGCTGGCGCTGCTGGCTCCCTGGATCGCCATTAAGCCGTTTTCAGAGCAGGTGCTGGTTGATCAAAATAAAGTGCCAAAATGGCTGGTTTCGGTATTCCCATCCCTTGAACCATACGCAGTCTATTCAAATGACTACCCTTTGGGCGCGGACTATGTGGGACGTGACCTGTTCAGCCGTATCATTTACGGCTCGCGCGTTTCGCTGACGGTTGCCCTTATTGGACCCCTGATCAGCATCATTATCGGCGTGATTTACGGCAGTATCTCTGGGTATTTTGGCGGTTGGGTGGATAATATTATGATGCGCATTGTGGATGTGCTTTACGCTTTTCCCAGCCTGTTGTTCATCATTCTCTTAATGGCATTCTTCCGTTCCCCCATTTCAGATATTCAGCCCGGTACTTTTGCATACTCCATTAAAGAGTTGGATGAAAGCCTGGGCGGAATGTTCTTCATCTTCATTGGCATTGGCTTGACAGCATGGGAGACGATGGCGCGCCTCACGCGCGGACAGGTCATCTCCATCCGCGAGAAAGAATTCGTCGAAGCCGCGCGCACGATTGGCGCGTCGAACGCTCGCATTATGTTCCGCCACATTTTGCCGAATATCGTCGGTCCGCTGGTGGTGGCTGAGACATTGGCAATCCCCGGCTACATCTCGACAGAAGCCTTTCTCTCCTTCATCGGCTTGGGAGTTAATCCGCCTACGCCTTCGTGGGGTTCGATGATTGCGGATGGCGCAAAGGCGATTCGCACGTACCCCAACCAAGCTATTTTCCCCGCGCTGGCATTGGCAATTACCATGTTTGCCTTCAACTTCCTCGGCGACGGATTACGCGACGCGCTCGACCCGCGTTTGCGCGGCACGCAATAGAATTCAAAAATCACAGGACTTGACCATACGCGTCAAGTCCTGTTTTTTATTTTACGCGTGATTGGATGTGAAAACTTCCGCTGTCACGAAATGGGGGATTCAGTGGCGCGGAATCAAGCGCCATGATTTTGCTGTTTGCAAAAAACGCAAAATCGAATCCGGTGGCGTCGCCTACTTTTTTATCGGGGATGGGCATTAATCGCGCGGTGAGCGGCTTATCGAGGCGCAGCGCCAGCGCGGATAAATCCAGCAGCAGCGGGGCGATTTGCGCGGCAGCGCTATCCCCGGCAAGCGGAATCGTATCCAACCCTGTGCCGCATACTGCTGAATAGAGCAGCGCGTCTTTGATGGTGAGCGCGCCCTCGGCAGCGCGTTGCGCAAGGATGGAATCTTCGAGGACGGGCTGCATAAACCCGCTGAAGCCGGTGTGCGGAAAATCGGCGCGGTCAATGGCTTCGGTCAAAATTGCGGCGGCGGCAAGCGAACCATGCAAACCAATTTTTGGGATGCCGGTATTCTCGACGGCTTTGCCAAGCGAGTGCGCGTCATCGGGGTAGGGCGCAAGTGAAAAATCAATGCCTTTAAAACGCGGCGGGGCATTCAGCGAATTGGCAACGCGGGCAATGGCTTGTCCGTGTTTGGTGATTTCAGCAATTAAATTTTTTCTGCCTTCTTCCAATGTTTTCGCGTTTTCAAAAGCCGCAACAGCCACATCTGCTGATTCGGTTGCGATGCCAAACGCGGGAATTTCATCATCGTGATACGCGGCGGGGAAAAACGGCGCGCCCGCTGGCACGTTTGCAAGCGCGGCAAAGCGCAGGTTTGCAAATCCATCCGGCGTGATGCGCGAGGATTGCTCGATGATTTTCGCGCAGGCGTTGACGGCTTGCATTGAAATCCCATTTTGTTTATCTGCCATTGTGCCGCTGAAGAAAATATTTTCACTGGCTGCAATCGCTTCGGGGATGACTTCGTAACTTTCGGGGAATTCAATCAGCGCGGGACCCAGCGCGGCATACACCACACCAATTTGCGGCAGGATGTTTTCGAGCTCGCGCGCGAGTTGCGGAAGTTTTTTGACATCGCTTAATAATTTTGGAAAAGGTATCGTGGCAAGCCGCGTGGTTTGCACTTCGTAGCCCGCGCTTTCATACACGGATTTTGCGCGCGAGAGAAATTCACCGGCTTCGCGTAAGGCGTTTTCATCGAGCGGAAATTTTGGATGCAAAAAATAAGTAATGGAACGGATTTTCATTTTTCCTCTTTATAGGTCGCGCCTTAATAAATCTTCTAACGTTTCGCGGCGGATGATGAGTCTCGCGCTGCCTTCTTCCAGCCAGACCACAGCGGGTTTGCGCGCGCCGTTGTAATTGGATGACATGCTCAAATGATACGCGCCCGATGCGGGAATGGCAATCAGGTCGTCTTGTTTCAATTTGGGCATGGGCAGGTCTTCGATAATCACATCGCCGGATTCGCAATACGGTCCTGCGATGGAAACCCGTGCGGTTTTTTCTCCCATCGGGTTTGATACGGCAAGCGCGGAGTATTTTGCCCCATACATGGCGTGGCGCGGATTATCGGTCATGCCGCCATCGGTCAGCGCCCACGTTTTATTTTTGCGCTGTTTGATTGCGCCGACTTTGTAGATGGCAACGCCCGCGCGTGCAACGAGACTGCGCCCCGGTTCGAGATGCAGGTGCGGGAGCGGAAGTCCGCGCGTTTTACATCCGCTGATGACATGCTTCGCAATAACGCGCGCGTATTCGTTTGTGTCCGGCTGCGGAAGTTCGTCTTCGTGATATGCCACGCCCCAGCCGCCGCCCGGCGAGAAGTGCCACTCGCCTGCAAGCCCGATTTCATTTGCCATATCCAAGCCGACTTCGATGGCTTGTTTCAATGGCGCGGGGTCGCGGAAATTCGAGCCTTGATGGAAATGAATCCCGGAAATGGAAAGCCCCCGCGCTTTGCAAAAGGCAAGCGCTTCGCGGGTTTCTTCGCGCGTCATGCCAAACTTGCTGTCATGTTGTCCGGTTTGCGTGTGCGCGTGGTGCGTATCTACGGCGACGCCGGGCAAAATCCGCAGCCAGAGTGAAACCGCGCCGCGTGATTCTGCTTGCGAGATGCGCTCAAGTTCGGCAAGGTTGTCAACGACAATCACGCTGGCATTTTCCAACGCGGAGTTTAAGTCGGCAGTGGATTTGTTTACGCCATGCACAAGAATCCGCTCACGTGGAACGCCGCCCGCTTTGGCGATTGCAATTTCGCCTTCGCCGGTGCAATCCACCCACAAGCCGTGACTCTGCGTCCATTGGGCAATGGCTTTGCATAGGAATGCTTTGCCCGCGTAGGTGATGGATGCGCGCGCGGGGTAATATTTTTTCAGCGCGGCTTGATAATCATGGGCGGCAAAGTCCATCGTGGCGCGGTCGTAAAGATACAAGGGCGTGCCGTATTTTTTTGCAAGCGCGGAGAGGTCATGCCCGGCGATGGTGAGTTGATTTTCTTGAATTGTTGCAGAGGTGGGGAAAAGTTGCAAGCGGCTCATTCATCATCCTCATCAGTGGAGATGATGCGGTTTTTGCCGAGGCGTTTTGCAACCAGCTCGGCGTGGTCAGCAGAAAGCAGAAGGGACGCGGGCATTTTGCCATGTTGGGGAAAACTGGCAACGCCGATGCTTAACGTGTATCCGGCTGCGTATGCCTTTTTCTTCAATAATTCTGGCGCGCTGTCTTGCGCGCTTTTTAGTAGCCGTTTGGCAAATAAAAGCGCGCCGTCATGGTCTGTATCCGGCAGGATGATGGCAAATTCGTCGCCGCCATATCTTGCTGCGACATCATACTTTCTCAGGCTGCTGCGGATGAGTTCGGCAATGGCGCGTAGTCTGTCATCGCCGGCGGGATGTCCCCATTTGTCGTTGTATTCTTTGAATGAGTCGAGGTCAAAGATAATCAGAGATACGGAGGTGTCGGTACGCGCGGCGCGTTCTATTTCCTTTCCCAATGTTTCTTCAAAAATGTGACGATTGTATAAGCCGGTAACGGCGTCTGTCATGGCGAGGCGTTTGACTTGCGCGTGCAGGCGCGCATTGTCCACTGCCAGCGCAATGGGACCGGAGAGCGTGGTCAGCAGGTTTGCATCCCTTTGTGTTAAAGGCGAATCGATTTTCCCCTCAACATTGAGCGTGCCAAGCACTGTATCTTCTTTCAAAAGGGGGACGCAAATCTCGCTGGTGACATCTGGCGCAGCGCGCAGGAAGTTTGCATCTTGCGTGACGTCTTGAATGAATTGCGTTTTTCGCGTTTCGATCGTCCGCCCGCTGACTCCTTGACTGATGTGTATTTTGTCTATAGCCGTATGCTCATGGTAGCCAATTTGTCCGCCCATTTTGAGGACGTTGTTTTCAAGCAAGTAAATGCTGATATAGGTGTATCCAAACAGCAGGTTTAACACGTTGACCACATTCGCGCATATCGTTTCCAAATCGAGTGAGGAAGAAACCACCCGCGAAATAGATTGAACCGCCGACATCACCCGCAAATGTTCCTGCGTATTGGCGTATAACCTTGCGCGCTGCACAGCCGCCGCGACTTGGCGCGCGAGCGTTTCGAGGGTTTGAATATCGTTCGATGTGAAGGCGTTAGGTCTTGCGCTTTCGACATAGAGAACGCCCAGCAGGCTTTTCTCATCTATCAAGGGGACGCCGATGGCGGAGCCGTAGTGTGTTTCATTGGAAAAATAATGCGGGTCTTTGTCCACTTCTTTCGAGATGTAGGTTGCTTGTGTTTTGGCTGTATACCCAATGATGCCCCTGCCTAGTTCCTGTTTGTATTTTATCTTGTACCCAAAATCCTGTGTTCCGGCAATGGCGGCTACTTCAAGTTTGTTCTCTTCTACCAACAACGAGATTGCGGCTTCGACATATCCAAAATGGTTGATTAAAGCGTCAAGCGTTCGTTGCAGGATTTCATTCTCGGTGAAACTATCGGCAATTTGCCTGCCTACATCTTCCAACAATCCCATCCGCACTGAATGGCTGAATTCTGTTTCTAAAAGTTCATGTTCTCGCGTGATGTCATGGAATACAATTACGCGTCCAAACAGGGTCTGCATATTTTTGTATATGTGCGTAATGGACGCGTCGTACCAGAGGGCTTGTTCTCCGGCTTCGGTTTTCATTTTTATTTTTGCGTCATCTACATCCCATTTTTCTTTGAATAGTTCGGGCTTTGGCAGCGCGTTGAACACCGATGCGCCCATGAAACCCCGCGTTTGTAAATTAAACCGTTTTCTTGCTGCAAGGTTTGTGTTTACAATGTTATCTTGCGCGTCCACAACGATGATTGCGTCACGCAGGTTTTCTACAATTACTGAGGCTGCAATGGGAGATAAATTGAAGACGCCAAAGCGGAAGAATCCAGTGGCAAATAAAGGCGCGGATAGGGCAAAGGATAGCGGTGTTGGGTCAATCCCGGTGGGGAGGACGCCTGTCAGGAAAACCGCGTTGACAATGGCGGGCGCAATCGCGCCCAGCGCCATGATGCCTGTCTGCGTTCGAAAATATTTTGGCGAGCGGAAGTAGATACTGATGTAAATTACGAACCCGGCGGTAATGAGCATGTAGGCAATGACGGCATGAATCCAAAACCCGGTGCCATACGTAATTTGCAACGGTGAGGTTTTGCTGCCTTCCGGGATCGAAAAAGATTTCCAAATGAGATGATGCGCTTCGTTGGTCAAGCCGAAAAGAAATGTTATAAAGCCGGGAAGCGCCAACAGCGCGACTCTTCCGTGTTGTGACCACCAATCTCCCAAACTTGTATATCTCAGCGCAAACCCCAGCCACAGCGGAGCGGATAAGGTCATGCCGAGATATAAGATTTTTCGCGCGATAATTTTTTGGGGAAGTTCTGGGAGGACGATTTCGAGCAAATAGAAAAATGCCCAAATAGACATGGCAGACATCAGCGCGCCAAATACGCGCGTACCGCGCCTGTGTCGTTCTGAAAATGCGCGATACGCCACTCCCGTTGTACCTGCTACAAGACAGCCAAGGCAAACAATGTAAACCTGTACGCTAATCATTTTATTGGATGGTTACCCCACTATTGGGTTTCACTTGTCAAAAAATAGATTCCACCATACTTCCCAATTTGGCAGGGGTGTTGGGATTGGGGTTGGTGTTTCCACAACGACAGGCGCGCTGCCGGGCTTCCCAATGGGAATTACCGGCTGGTCGCCTTCGCGGATGTAATGCCCTTCGGAACGCGCCCATTCTTCCACTGCGGCAGTAGACTGCGCGTATCCCACCTCAGTTTGCAGCGCGATTTTCGTTTGCGCTGCCTGTGTCGCCTTTGTGCGTGTTTCATCGCGCTGCTCATTCAAACGGTTTAACTCTTCGAGGCGCGTGTTGAACTCAACCACCAACAGGAATAAAACAAAAACCCCGGCGAAGGTTGCAATGCGGCGAAAACTGAATGGAAATCTGGGCATGTCTTTATCTTAATCGCATTTCCCCGACTTGACAAGCAGCGACCAGGCGCGTGAACTTTATGGTACAATCTGCCCCCGCAGGATGTAGTACCCTTCATCCTGACTCCACCTTACAAAGGGCTTAAAAAATGAAAGTATTGCTCGTTAAAGATGTTTATAAATTAGGTCATGCTGGGGATATCAAAAAAGTTGCCGATGGTTACGGACGTAACTTCCTCATGCCGCAGGGTCTGGCTGTGCTTGCCACACCGGGCGCGTTGAAACAGATCGAAAAGATCAAATCTCAAGCCGACATCCGCCGCAAAACACAGAACGATGAATTGCAAGGACTTGCCGACCAGGTTAAGGAAGTGACGCTTAACTTCCCCGCGAAAGCAGGCGATACAGGCAAACTCTACGGCTCGATTACCACGCAGGAAATCGCTGTTGCGCTGACCGAAAAAGTGCGCTACGAAATCAAACGCCAGCAGGTGGATACCCAACCCATCCGCGCGCTTGGACAGTTCACCGCGCACATTCGCTTGACGATGGACCTTGTCCCTGAAATCAAGATTGTCGTCTACCGCGAAGGCGAATCACCGGAAAGCATCACCAACCCCGAAGCCGCCGCAGCAGCAAAAGCAGAGAAGAAGAAAGGCGGACGCAAGGTTGAAGAAAAAGCCGAACCCGCCGCTGAATCTGAATCTCCCGCCGCAGCGGAATAAATATCCCATTTTTTTGGAATTGAAAGACCCTAAAGGTTTCCAGACCTTTAGGGTCTTTGAACTTAAGATAAAATTACATTCATGTCAGACACGATTGGTCAACGATTAAAAAAGGAACGCGAATCCCGTTATCTTACGCTTGAAAAAGCGTCTGAAGCAACGCGCATTCGCGTTGTATTTCTCCACGCGCTCGAATCGGACGACTACTCCACTTTGCCTTCTGCCGCGCAGGGACGCGGGTTTTTGCGGAATTATGCCGATTATCTTGGACTAAATTTGGACGAGATGATTGCGGACATTCAGAAGAACGCGCCGCCCGTCGAAGTGAGCGGACCTTTGCCGGAGGTGAATTTAGCCGAGACGGAAAGCCCTGTCTTAAATCTGGATGACGAGTCCGCGCGGTTGGTGTGGATGAATAAGATTCGCGCCGCGTGGAGTTCTCTCATTTCGAGGTTTGAGCGGCGCGCGCAAGTCGAATCCGCGCCGCGCGAAGCGGGGACGGAGATTCAGCCCGAAGTGGAACAACAGCCTGTCGTGGCGGATGAGTCCAATGTCCCGGTTTGGCGCGGATGGATTCAAAAAATCGTTGCGCTGATTCCATCCCGCAGCGCGGGTCCCGCAATCGAATCAAATCTTGAACCTGTACCCATCAGCGTGGCGGAGGAACTTCCCGCGCCTGCTGTCCCTGTGGAAGCGCTGCTGCCTGCCGACCAGATATTCAAAGAGATCGGGGTGGAATTGCGCGAGCGCCGCGAATTAATCAGCCTGACTGTGGATGAAGTGGAACGGCACACAAAATTGCGCGTTGCCTTAATCAAAGCATTGGAAGCGGGCGAGCAGGATAAACTGCCATCGCCTGTGCAAACGCGCGGCATGTTGGCGAATTACGCCAATTTCCTCGATATGGATGTAGACCGCGTGCTGCTGCGCTTTGCCGATGCTTTACAGGCGCGCCGCCACGAGAAGTATGCGGAAATTCCGCGCGAGAGAGTTCAAACGGAAGTGAAGCCGACTATTCCGATGCTGCGCGGCTTCATTGCCGGTGATTTGATTTTTGGCGTGACCATCATTGTTGCGCTGGCGGGGCTTGCGGTGTGGGGCGTGGGGCGCGTCATTTCATCGCAAGATACGCCCATCGAGCCGACTGCGCCTTCCATTGCGGATGTGTTAAGCGGAAACCTGCCTACGCCATCCCCGGTGGTGGGGATGACTTTTTTGCCTGTGGATGAAGGAATTGCAACGCCGACATTAGCAGAACTTTTAGTGGAAGAGTCGCCAACACTCGCGAGTACTGCAAACGTCACGGTGGATATATTTGCCCTTGAGCGTGTTTTTGTTCGCATCTCAGTAGATGGCGAAGTCGCTTTTGAGGGCAGGCTTGCTCCGCTGGAGACAAGGTTTTTTGAGGCGAATGATCAGGTCGTGGTGTTGACCGGGAACGCCGCCGTGCTGCGCATTATTTATAACGGAAATGACCTCGGTTTGATGGGAAACACCGGCGAAGTGGTCAGCCGCGTGTATTTGGTGACAGGGGTTGCGACTCCCACCGCTACGCTTTCTCCCACGCCGACAAACACACTCTCTGCGACGATGACTCCTACGCCGACGCAAACGCCAACCTTCACGCCGCCGAGTCCATAAGGAAAATTTTATTGTGACAAAAAATATCTTTCATTTGGTTTCGCTTGGCTGCGCAAAAAACACAGTAGATTCTGATTCGATGGCGCAGCTGCTTTTACGCGATGGGTATCAAGCAACGGACGACCCAAAGAAAGCCTCTGTGTTGATTGTCAATACCTGCGGTTTTATCGGTCCAGCAAAAGAAGAGTCCTACCTTGTTTTGGGCGAGCTGGCGCAGATGAAGCGCAAGGGACAGGTGCTAATTGCTGCGGGGTGTTTAACCCAGCGTTATGGCGCGGAAGTGGCGCGCAAAGTCCCCGGTGTGGATGGCATTCTCGGCACGCGCCGTTGGATGGATATTGTGCAGGTGGTACAGGAAACGCGCAAGGGCAAACGCCCTGAACCTGTTTATCACATCCCCGAAAGCGCGGAGGTGGTCGGCTCGGATGAGCATGACGCATTGCGCGTAAGCATTGCAGGCGCAAGCGCGTATCTCAAAATAGCGGATGGATGCCGCCGCCCGTGCGCCTTCTGCGCGATTCCGCTTATCAAAGGGACTGCGGTTTCGCGCCCAGTGGATTTGATTCTTAACGAAGCGCGCCAGCTGCGTGATGCAGGCGTGCGCGAGTTGATTCTCATTGCGCAGGATACCACCGATTACGGTCACGATTTGGGCATGAAGGATGGTCTCGCGCTGTTGCTCGAACAGTTAACCGACGCCGTGCCGGATATGGATTGGATTCGTATTATGTATTCATACCCCGGTTATGTCACAGATAAGTTGATCGAAGTGATGGCGACGCGCAAACAAGTATTGCCCTATCTCGATATTCCCTTACAGCACGCGCACCCGCAGACTTTGTACCGCATGAAGCGCCCATCGAATGTGGATTGGGTATATAAAACGTTGGAAAAAATGCGCGGCGCGATTTCTGATTTGGCGATTCGCACCACATTTATTGTCGGCTACCCCGGCGAGACAGACGAGGAATTCCAAACCTTGTATGACTTTGTAAAACAGATTCGCTTCGACCGCGTGGGCGCTTTCCAATTTTCCTTCGAGCCCGGCACAACATCCGCGCCGCTGGGCGACCCCGTTCCGGCGGAGGTCAAGCAGGAACGTTTTGAGCGGCTGATGGAATTGCAGCAGCCGATTTCACTGCAAGTGAATCAATCTTATGTCGGCAAAACGCTGGATGTATTGGTTGAAGGCTTTGATAACGGCATTACGGTTGGGCGTTCTTACCGCGACGCGCCCGAAATTGACGGGCTTGTCCTTGTAGAAGGAAAAGCGCGGGTGGGGGACATCATTACTGCCAAAATCACCGGCGCAATGGAATATGATTTAACGGGCGTATTAACCCCGCGTTTGTTGAATTTGTAAGCGCAAAAAAAATTTCCCGCAGATGTTGAAATCTGCGGGAATTCGAAAATACGAATAATCTATCTGTGATTATTTGTGACCGTCAATGTATGCGACAGCTTCACCGACAGTGGTGATTTTCTGCGCGTCTTCATCAGAAATCTCCGCGCCGAATTTATCCTCGAACGCCATGATCAATTCAACAAGGTCGAGCGAATCGGCTTCGAGGTCTTCACGGAAGCGGGCTTCCATGGTGATCTTCGCCTCATCCGCGCCGAGTAAATCCTTAACGATCCCTTTAAGTTCAGTATATGTGTCAGACATAAAAAATCTCCTTTATCAAATTAGTTAGTTATTGTAATCAAGTTACAAGGGCTGTCAAGCCAGAGCCTACATAAATCAGGAACACTACCCCATGTCAAAAGTTGCGCCCATTGACCAAAGAAAAGCCGACCACATTAAAATAAATTTAGAGAATGATGTGCGTTCCGCGCTGACCAACGGACTCGAAGCATATCGTTTTACTCATGAAGCCTTGCCCGAACTCGACCTTGCGCGGGTGGATTCTTCCACCGAGTTGTTCGGCGCGCGCTTATCTGCTCCCATCCTGGTTAGCTCCATGACCGGCGGAACAGACTCCGCGCACGCGATCAACTTGAATCTGGCAGAAGCCGCGCAGGAGTGCAAGGTCGCAATGGGGGTGGGGAGTCAACGCGCCGCGCTCGAACATCCCGAACAGGTTAAAACTTTTCAAGTGCGCAGTGTCGCGCCGGATATTTTGCTATTTGCAAACCTCGGCGCGGTGCAATTGAATTATGGATATGGCGTTGACGAGTGTCGCCGCGTGGTGGATATGATTCAAGCGAACGCGCTCATTCTGCACTTGAACCCATTGCAGGAAGCGGTGCAAGACGCAGGCGATACAAATTTTGAAGGTCTGGCAAAAAAAATCGAAGAGGTTTGCAGGAAAATAGACGTGCCAGTCATTATCAAAGAAGTCGGTTGGGGAATTTCGGAACGCAGCGCGAAACTGCTTGCAGAGTGCGGCGTATCCGCGATTGATGTGGCGGGCGCGGGCGGCACAAGCTGGTCACAGGTGGAGATGTACCGCGCGCCGGATGAGTTCACCCGCCAACTCGCCGCGAGCTTCATCGGCTGGGGAATTTCGACTGCTGAATCTATTTTGAATGTCAAAAAATCCGCGCCCGATATGACCATCTTCGCCAGCGGTGGCATCAAAGATGGGCTTGACATTGCCAAATGCGTTGCGCTTGGCGCAAAACTCGGCGGCATGGCTGGCGGGTTTTTGAAAGCGGCGGCGGCTTCCACCGAAAGCGTGGTCGAACTCATGCAGCTGACGAAGAAGCAGGTCGAGGTCACGATGTTTGCTTGTGGGGTAGGGAAGCTGGACGGGCTAACGGCTGGAAAACTAAAAGAAGTCGTATAATAAGCGGACTGTGGGGAATCCCACGCCAAAAGCAATGACTACCCTCACCCTTTCCACTCTCGAAAGCCATCTCTGGGAAGCCGCAAATATTTTGCGCGGCTCTCCTGTTGACCGCACGGACTGGAAGAGTTACATCCTGCCGTTGATGTTCTTCAAGCGGAT
>DZBA01000307.1:0-2432 GCA_022729775.1 Anaerolinea thermophila
TACTCATCCAACCGCCAGCCCTGAACATCGAGGGCGCGGTTCGGGCAGACGCTCACGCACACGCCACAGCCGTTACAGTTGGCGGGCGTGACCACCGCGCGCTGGAATGTGCGCCCGTTCTCGGTAAACGTCTTGAGTTCGATGGCTTCCTCTTGCGGACAAACCTTGACGCACTCGCCGCTTCCCTGACATTTGTCCGGGTCCACGTGTGCGACATACGGCTCCAACTCGACCTTTGCCCGCTCGATCAACGCCGATACTTTCGACGCCGCCGCAGACGCCGCCGCGCAACTCTCCTGAATGTTCATCGGACCCTGCGCCGTCCCAGCCAGGACGACTCCCGTCACCGCCGTCTCGACCGGGCGCAGTTTCGGGTGGACTTCCAGCAGGAAGCGGTCGCTGCCCGGCGTGACTTTGAAGATTTCCATCAGGTCTTGCACGGGGTTGGGCATCATGCCGACTGACAAGACCACCAGGTCCACCGGGATTTCGATTTCCTCACCCCATGTCAGGTGATCGCGTACTTTGACCAGCAGGTGACGATCGGTATTTTCATCCGCGCGTTTCACCTCAGGTATTTCTTCAGCGTAATAACGCAGGAAGGTGACGTTGTTCTTGCTGGCGCGGGTGTAATAATCCTCGTGACCGCGGCCATAAGCGCGGACATCCTCGAAGATCTCGTAGATTTTGGCGTCCGGCGCCTTCTGACGGATCAACGAAGCCATGCTCAACGAAGCGGTACAGCAAACCCGCGAGCAATAGTTGTTGACGTTTCCATCTGATTGCGCGCGGTGCACGCCTTCGACCTGGCGGCTTCCCACGCAATGGATGATCGCTACATCCCGCACGGGATGACCATTCCAGTAGAATTTGCCGCCACTGGGACCTTCGTCGTCAAGCAAGCGGTGAAGTTGCGGCAGGGTAATGACCTCGGGAAATTCCTTCCAGCCCATTTCGCCATAGAAGGGTTCGTAGGGTTGGAAGCCGGTGGCAAGTACCACCGCGCCCACTTCCACCGTGAACTCGTGGGATTCTTCATCCAAATTGATCATGCCTTCCGGCGCAACCTTGACGCACTCGCCGCACTTGGTGCAGTGTTCCCAGTCAATCACCAAACTATTTGGCACACATTCCTTGTAGGGTCGGTAAATGGCTTTGCGCGTCGAAAGACCAAAATCGAATTGACACCTCTGTTTGATCGGGCAGACATCCATCGCTTCATTTTCGTTGGGGAAGGTTCCCCGCACGCCGCGCGGCTGTTGGCGGATGGTGACGGTGTAATTGCCAACGTACCCCTTTGCGCCAGCCACTTCCGCGCCGGTGTGAATCGTGATGTTCGGCTCTGCCAAAACCTGCTCAATCAACCGTTTGAGTAACGGACGCGCTTCCTCGTTGGTCGGGAAGACGCGCTCCCACTGCGCCATGCGTCCGCCCAGATAGTGACTCTTTTCCACCAGCGTGACATTTAGTCCGCGGCGCGCCATATCCAGCGCGGAGCGCAATCCCGCCACGCCGCCGCCGATCACCAGTGCATGGCGATGGGCAGGCAGGCGCACCGGCTCCAATGGTTTCATGTTGCGCGCCTTGGCAATCCCCGCCGCCATCATGCGAATGGATTTCTCGGTGGCTTCCTTGGGCGTGCCGTGATGCACCCAACTGACCTGCTCGCGCAAGCCGATGTGATAATACAGGTAGGGGTTCAGTCCGGCGCGCTCCAGCGTGCGGCGGAACGTCTGCTCGTGCAGGAAGATCGAGCAGGCGCCGATCACCACGCGGTTGACGCCCTTTTCCTTGATATCGTCGGCAATCATTTTCTGGCCGGGGTCGGAGCACATGAACATGTTGCTGTGCGCGACCGTGACGTTGGGCAATTTCCCAAGCGTTTGGGCAACCATCTCGCATTGCACCACATCGCCGATGTTGCCGCCGCAATTGCAGACGTACACGCCGATGCGCGGCTCTTCCTCTTTGGGATTTTGCGCCTGGTTCCTGACGATTTCCTCAGGCATATTCCACGCTCCTCTCGGGCTGACCCTGCGCCTCTTTCCCGGACCCGTTGCCGGTTTCCAGGTAAGACGCGGTCGCGGACGCTGCCGCGCCAGCCATCATGATGCTGTCTACGATGTCCATCGGTCCCGCCGCCGTGCCGGTTACGAAAATACCGGGCTGGGAGGTGACGGCAGGGAACAAGTTGTAATCCGGGACTTGAATGAAACCATCCTCGCCCACTGGCACGCCAAACTGTGCCTGGGGATTGCCGCCGGGCAGTAAACCGACCGAAAGCACCACCAGGTCGTGCTGGCGCTCGGTCACGCGGGTCTTGCCGAATTCATCAATCAATTCCACGCGCACAGTTGGGGTTTGGTTTTCATCTTCCGTAATGCGCGCCACCTTGCCCTTCAGGAACTCGACGCCCATCGCTTTAGAGTTCT
>DZBA01000307.1:2532-4236 GCA_022729775.1 Anaerolinea thermophila
GTAATGCGCGCCACCTTGCCCTTCAGGAACTCGACGCCCATCGCTTTAGAGTTCTGGTAGAACTGTTCGTAGCCTTTGCCAAAGGTGCGGATGTCCATGTAGTAAATGGTGATTTCCGCCAGCGGCAACGCGCCCGAAAGCAGCATGGCTTGTTTGATGGCGTACATGCAGCAGACGCGCGAGCAATACGGCACGCCCAGAGTCTGGTCGCGCGAGCCGGCGCACTGGACGTAGGCAATCGAAGCGGGCATCTTCCCGTCCGAGGGTCGCAGGACGCGCCCGTAAGGTCCGGTGGGAGCGAGCAGGCGTTCCATCATCATGCCGCTGATCACGTTGCGAAGTTTCCCTGCGCCGTATTCCTTCTTGGCATCCAATGGGGTGGTCTCGAAGCCAGTCGCCAGCACGATACTGCGGGTTTCGATTTCCACAGATTCGGGTTGTTGGGTAAAGTCAATCGCGTCCGAGGGGCAAGCCTGGATGCACTTGCCGCAGAAGATGCAGTTCTCAATATCCACAACCGCCTTTTGCGGTACGGCGGTGCTGAACGGCACATAAACGACGCGGCGCGAGGTGCGCCCAAATTCGTGTTCGTTTTCGGGTACTTCGAGCGGACAGACCAACTCGCAGGAACGACAGCCCGTGCAATCGTCTTCGCGCACGTAGCGCGGCTTTTTGGTGACCTGCACAGTGAACCCGTTCCCGTTGCGGTTGATGGATTCAATTTCGGTGTAGGTCAACAGGTTGATATTGTCATGATGCGCCGTGGCGGACATTTTTGGGGTGGTGATGCAGGAACAACAGTCGAGCGTGGGGAAGACCTTGCTCAGGTCAATCATCTTCCCGCCGATGCTGGACTGGCGCTCCACCAGCGCGACCTGGTAGCCCTGGTCGCCCAAATCGAGCGCGGTCTGCATTCCAGCAATCCCGCCGCCGACCACCAGCGCATCCACTTTGATGTTATTCGTTGACATAAGTGGTGTCTCCTTGCGCTTCCAGCGGAGAAACGGGCGCGCGCGGTTTAATCACTGGGCGCGGCACGGAGCCAATTTCATCCAGCAGTTTCTCGGCGCGCTGGACTTCCTCCAGGAACGGGCGCACGCACACGGTACAGATGGCGGCGAGGCGCAGTCGGCGTGGGTCAAGATTAAGTTGCTTCATCCTGACGTAGGTTTCATTGATGTTCTCCGCCGTTTTTTCTGACTCGCCTTTGTATGGGCTGTCCGTGCCGCTGTACATGACCGTGATGGCATCGAACCCTTTTGCGAAGGCGTCAATGTAGAACTTTGGTGGGAAGATGGCTGAACTCATCACGGGCAGGATGTAGGTGTTGGGCGGGTAATCCATGTGCCCCTGCCCAACCATGTCCGCGCCGCGGTAGCCGCCAGACAGGGTGGCAAGAAGCAGGATCTTGCCCGTTTTCTGTGTTGTTTCAGTAGTCATGGGTCTCCTCTCTTTCAGCAAAGCGCCGAATTCGAGAATAGGCTGGCTGTGATGTTACTTCTTGCGCAGGATGAACAAGCGGTCATAGCCGCCAGTTTCGATGAAGCCCATGAATTCATGTCCGAGTTTCTTGCACCATTGGTCAAGGTTGCCGCGTGTGGTCGGGTCGCCAGCCCAGATCTCCAGCACTTCGCCGACCTTGACTGTGCCGATGCCCTTCTTGGCTTCGAGCAGGGGACCCGGGCAGGACATGGCACGCGCGTC
>DZBA01000026.1:0-1155 GCA_022729775.1 Anaerolinea thermophila
CAAAGGAATTTTTTATGCCCGACATCAACGCCCAATTCGATCTCATTCGACAATCTGCCACGGTCGCGTTGGCAGACCGTGTACTCGCGCTCAAAGCCAGTGGACGAAATATCATCGGTTTGCAAGTCGGCGACCCGGACTTTGCCACCCCGCCCGCCATTTTGGAAGCCGCGACCAAAGCCATGCAAAGCGGCTTGACTCATTACGGACCTTCGCGCGGCTATCCCGACCTGCGGGCTGCCATCGCGCAGAAACTTCTCCGCGACCAGCATGTGACCTACGATCCCGCTTCGGAAATTCTCGTCACACACGGCGGAATTCACGCCTACTATCTCGCCATGCAATCCATTTTGAATCCTGGCGATGACGTGTTGATTCCCGACCCATCGTGGGCGACTCATTCCAACATGGCGATCATGCTGCGAGGAAATGTGATTCGCGTCCCCGCGCCCGCGGACAATGGATTCATCCCGCGCTTTGAATCGTGGGCGCAGGCATTGACTCCGCGCGCGCGAGTCATCGTCCTCAATTATCCATCCAACCCCACGGGCGCATATCCCACGCGCGAGTATCTGAAAAAACTGCAAGACTTCGCCGCGCAGCACAACCTGTGGATCGTCAGCGATGAAGTCTATGGAAGTTTATATTATGAAGATCAGCCCACCTGCGCGGCGGATTTCGATGGCGCAAAAGAAAGGACGATACTCGTTAACAGTTTGTCCAAGTCTTACGCGATGACGGGCTGGCGCGTGGGCTTTCTCGCCGCGCCTGCGCCTGTGATCGAAAACGCGCTCAAAGCGGGACAAAACTCGATCACCTGCGTCGCGCCGTTCATTCAAAAAGCCGCGGCGTTTGCCTTGACCGACCCCGCGATTCAAGAGGTCACCGCGAACATGCGCGCCGCGTACGCGCGCCGCCGCGCGTTGGTGATGAAACTCGCGCGCGAACTAGAATCAGATAAAGTGATCGTCACGCCTTCACAGGGCGCGTTTTATTTCTTCCTTGACTTTCGCCCGTTGAAAATTTCCTCGCTGGAGATTTGCGAAAGGCTGTTGGACGAAGCGGGCGTCGCGCTTGTGCCCGGCTCTGCATTTGGCGAGCAGGGAGAAGGCTTTGCGCGGTTGTGCATTGCCGCGTCTGATGAAGATGTGGAAG
>DZBA01000026.1:1255-14075 GCA_022729775.1 Anaerolinea thermophila
TCATTCGATGTGATGTTTGATGCGGTGGCGTCGGGCAGTTGCGATGCGGCGCTTGCGCCCATCGAAAATTCACTGGCGGGCAGCATCCATCAAAATTATGATTTGCTGTTGCGTCACAACCTGCACATCGTGGGCGAATATTTTCTGCGCGTGCAGCACTGTTTGATTTCCATGCCCGACGCGAAGATGGAAGACATCAAGAAGGCGATCAGTCATCCGCAGGCGTTGGGTCAGTGCGCGGGATATTTGCGCGCGCGCGGAATCAAACCGGAGCAGGTCTACGATACCGCGGGCAGCGTCAAGATGTTGAAAGAATCCGGCGCGTTGGATGTCGCCGCGATTGCGTCGCGCCGCGCGGCTGATATCTATGGGATGAAAATTTTGCAGGAGGGCATCGAAGACAACCCTGAAAATTACACGCGCTTTTTAGCGATTCAACAGGAAGCGAAAATTCCCGAAGTCGAAGCGAAGACTTCGCTGGTGTTTACGTTGAAGAACCAGCCCGGCGCGTTGTTCAAGGCATTGAGCGTGTTCGCGCTGCGCGACCTCGATCTGACCAAGATTGAATCGCGTCCGCTGCAAGGTAAGCCCTGGGAATATTTGTTTTATATTGATTTCCTTGGCTCGATACACGATGAAACAGCCAAGCGCGCGCTGGATCATTTGAGCGAATATGCGTTGACTTTGCGCGTGCTGGGATCGTATCCAAAGTTCAAATCGTAAAACTACTTGGGCGCGTTTCATTTGCCCAAACTATTTTTATCAAAAGTGTTAATTGACGCATTATCCGCTTCCATGTATAATTTTCAAACCCTAGTCTTTTATTACAAGACTACATAAAAGGATATTTATGGCGCTGCGTGGAAATTTACGTGATTTTACAGTCACACAACTGCTTAACTTGATTAACCTTGCCGGTAAAACCGGCACTCTGGTATTGGATGGCGTATCAGAGCAGGCGCAGATTTCATTTCGAGATGGCAAGCTAGCCTACGCCCGCGTTGGCAAGGAAGATGGCAGCCTCGCGTTGGTTTTGCATAAGGCAAATAAAATCAATGCCAATCAATACCGCGCCATTGCAGACCGCGCCGGTCAAATGACCGACAAGGAACTTGGCTTGCTGCTCATCAATGCAGGATACGTCACGCAAGAGGACATCCTCACGAATTTGCAGGGGTACTTCACCGAGTTGGTGCGTAAATTATTTACATGGGTGGAAGGCTTCTTCCGTTTTGAAAATGAAATTCTCCCGCCTGATGACCGCATCAACGTGCGCCTCGACCTTGAGAACATCATCATCGAAGGATCGCGTCAGCTGCGTGAGTTGGAGCAATTGCAGGATGAAATTCCCAGCCTCGATATGGCGCTCAAATTTACAGACCGCCCGCTGACCAATGTCAACCTAAGCGTGGACGAATGGAAGGTGGTTAAGTTTGTTGACCCGAAAAACACCATGCGCCAGATCGCCAAGACCAATGGGTTGAGCGACATCGAAGTCCGCAGAATTGTGTATGGACTTTTGCAAGCCGGTTTGGTGGAATTGACGCGCCCGGCTGGCGTGCCGACCCCGCCAAATCCCAAGCAATTCCCGACGCAAGACAAGGAAGAGCAAAAGACATTGATTAATAAGTTAATTGGTCGCATTCGCACCATGTAATCATCTGGGTTTATAAGGATTGTAATTATGCAAACTGTCAAAATGGTAGTCACAGGTCCGTTCAGCGCTGGCAAGACGCAGTTCATTCAATCCGTCAGCGAGATTGACGTGGTCGCCACGGAACGTAAAATATCAACCGATGAAGAAAAGTCTGTCAAATCCGCGACAACAGTGGCGATGGATTTTGGGCGTATTACGGTGGATAACGACCTCGTTCTGTACCTGTTCGGCACGCCCGGACAAAAACGATTCGATTTCATGTGGGAGATTCTCTCTGAGGGCATGTTGGGCTTCATTGTGATGGTGGATAGCACCCGCCCGGAAACTTTCCGCGAAGCGCGTTCTATTTTGGAAACCTTCCGCGCTTATGCGCCTACTCCCTTTGTAGTTGCTGCGAACAAACAGGATGTAGAAGACGCCTGGGACTTGGACGACATCCGTCACGCATTGCGGCTTGATAGCAATACAAAACTTCTTCCGTGCGTAGCGACAAATCGTGATACAGTTAAGGCGGTTCTTCTTGAATTGCTATACAGCATCATTCAGGAAATGGAATCCTAATTTATATCAGGAACGGATGAATCGTGCGCTGTGTCCTCTATCACAACTAATCAAGGCATTGTCCATTATGAGGTGTACGGGCGCGGACGCCCTGTAATTCTTTTGCATGGGTGGCTCGGCTCTTGGGGGCTGTGGCAGGAGACGATGGCGTATCTGGGCGCGTTTTATCGCACCTATGCAATGGATTTCTGGGGTTTTGGCGAATCAGGAAAAAAACGCGAAACATACGCGGTTTCTGATTTTGTTGATTTGGTGTACCAGTTCACGGAACAACTAGGCATTGTTAACGCGCCGCTGGTGGGACATAGCATGGGCGGCACGGTCAGTCTTTCGGTTGCCATTCGATACCCGGAGTGTGTCAGTAAAGTTGTGGTGGTGGGTTCTCCAATTGTGGGGTCATCGCTCGCGCCGCTGCTTAAACTTGCTGGATATCGCCCGGTTGCATTTTTCCTTTTCAACATGATGGGACCGTTCCGTATGTTTATGAAATATTACTACTCGCGTGTGATCTGTCATGACCCGCGCTTCCCCGCCATGATGGACCGCGACCTTTCCAGCACAACACTCGCATCTTTCCTGCTTTCCATCGCCTCACTGCGCCGCACAGATTTAACGCCCTTTCTCCCGCAAATCAAAGTGCCAGCCATGGGCATTTATGGCGATAAGGATGTGGTTGTGCATCCCATGCAATGGCAGCCGATGTTACATGGAATTCCCCATGCCACCATCGAGCGCTTTCCGAACGCTGGTCATTTCCCCATGTTGGAAGAGCCAACCGCGTTCATTCAAAAGTTAAAGACATTTCTCGACCAGCCCGTTTAGGTTGGCGCTTAATATTATGTTTTTTGATGTAAATCCGCCCACGCCCACGCAGGCGGATTACAGTTTTAACAGACATACGCGATATTCCCTACTTTGATTTATAATTGACAATATGTTAAAAGTCATCCTGCATGCCGACAATAAAATCATGCCTTTTTGCGAGCCAGCGCGCGAGTTGCAGATTCAAAACAGACCCCTCTGGTTGAATCAGCGTGAGTTACTTGCGCCATACACAACCCGTGAAGTGGAGCTAAAAAAGAATGACCGCTTGCAGCCGGTGCGCGAAGAGACCATTGTTTATCGCGATAATCTCTTTTTTAATAAGAACTATATAGATGAATTTGTCAGGCTGGCAGTGAAGGGGAGACGCCCGGTGCGAGCCGCGTTTCATTCAAATGACCCCGCGTTTCGTGAACATGCCTTTCCACTTTCGACATCCTACACCCCGGCGGGAAGTTTATACCTTGCCGACCTTTGGTATTACCCCAACGGACCCGAAGCAGGCGTCGAGCCGTTGGTTGTGGATTTGCAAACGCGGGAAATCGGCTACTATCACGTGCCGACGTATATGTCCGGCGATACAAGCGGCGGCGACTTGGTTTTTCAAGTGCCGCTGCGCGCATTGATTGCAATTGATACCTGGGTGCATATCTTTATTGCGGATACCGTCTTTGGTCAATTTGCGCACGGCGCGCGTTTTGAAAAACGGTTGAACGAAGACCTGCTATTCAAACTCAAAATCATCGGCAAGGCAATCTATGAAGGCAGGCAGGTGCTTGAGTGTTCCGAGCTTGTCAAAGTAGGCAAGAATTGCGTGATTGACCCCAGCGCGACAATTCACGGACCGACATTCATTGGCGATAATGTTACTGTCAATGCTGGCGCAGTCATCGAAAATTGCATCATTGGAAATAACGTAAATATTTCTCAAGACGTACAATTAATGCTTTCTGTTGTCGGCGATGGCGCATTTCTCCCCTTCCGCGCGGCTTTATTTATGACCACCATTATGAGCGGCGCAATGGTTGCGCAAAATACCTGCTTGCAAATGTGCGTCGTCGGTAAAAACACTTTCATCGGCGCAGGCTCCACCTGGACAGATTACAACCTAATTCCCATTGACATTCGCGCGCGCGATGGAAATGGAGACTTAAGCATTGCAAACCGCCCGGTGTTGGGCGGCTGTGTGGGGAATAACTGCCGTATCGGCTCCGGTATGATTGTCTACCCTGCGCGTACCATCGAGTCAGATGTCGTGCTGGCTGCCTCCAAAGATCGCCGCATTATTGACCGCGATGTTAAATTCGAAGACAGCGACCACCACAAATTCAAACGCGAAGCGGCTGATAAGCATAAAATTCTGTATCACGATACAGACCAAGGAGAGTCCTGGTAAAAAATGGATAGTTTCGCGTTCATCATTCATCCCATTGACCCCAAGCGAGATGTCAGCCGTAAGTTCCCATTTTTAGGACGCATCCTGAATGAGCGACAGATAGATTTTTTTTCTACATTTTTCCCGCCTGTTTATATTTCAGAGATCGAAGGTATCCGCTCCGACTCCACAGGCAAGGAAATTAAAGGATGGTTCATTGCCTGTCCTTACACCCCGCGCAGAATGATGGAGTTGCCTGAGCGCGTGGTCTATCGTAAAATTGTGCAAACTGGGCGCATGGCTGAAAAACTGGGCGCGCATATTCTTGGGCTTGGCGCTTTTACCTCGGTAGTTGGCGACGCCGGCGTTACCATCGCCAATGATTTACAAATCCCCGTCACCACTGGCGATTCGTACACTGTGGCGGTTGCTGTACAGGCAATAGAAGAAGCCGCGCGCGTGATGAGTATTGAAATGAAAGAGGCGACGGTGGCGGTCGTCGGCGCGACAGGCGCCATCGGGCGCGTCTGCGCTGAACTTCTGGCTGGTGAAGCCGCGCGAGTTTTTCTTGTGGCGCGGGATGAGAAAAAACTCGCGGCGCTGCGCGAAAAAATCGAAGCGAAAAATTCCCGCTGCCAGGTGCTCACCAGCACAAGCATGGATGTTTTGCGCGAGGCAAAGTTGATTTTGACTGTTACCAGCGCGATCCATGATGTCATCCGCCCGGAATTTTTGCAGCCGGGCAGCGTAGTTTGCGATGTCGCGCGTCCTCGTGATGTTTCTGCAATGGTGGCGGCGGCAAGAGATGATATATTAGTAATTGACGGCGGCATGGTAGACGTGCCGGGCAATGTCAATTTTCATTTTGATTTTGGTTTTCCCGAAGGTAAAGTGTATGCCTGTATGGCTGAGACCATCGCGCTCACCCTGGAAGGACGCTTGGAAGATTACACCGTCGGCAAGGATATAACAATCGAACGCGTGCAGGAGATTACCGACATCGCGCAGCGACACGGTTTTCGAATGAGCGGTTTTCGTTCTTTTGAAAAAGAAGTCACACAAAAACAAATCGAAGCCGTTATACATAATGCCCGTAAAAGGAAAAACAACGCGCTTGGAGGAGGCTCATAATGGGTAATACCCGTCTGTTGGTTGTAGAAGATGATGTAGACATCGCCAATATGCTCAAGATTTACTTCACGGGATTGCAGTTTGACGTGGATGTAGCAAATCGTGGGCGTGATGCTTTGGAAAAAACAAAGCATGTCATCCCGCACTTGATTGTGTTGGATATTATGCTGCCGGATATTGACGGCTACGAGGTGTGTCGCAATTTGCGCACCACCACGCGCACCAGTCACATCCCGGTGATTTTTCTGACGCAGAAAGATGAACGCAGCGATAAACTGCAAGGGCTTGAATTGGGCGCCGATGATTACATCACCAAGCCCTTTGACATCGAAGAGTTGAAGCTGCGCGTACAGGGCGCCATCCGTCGCTCCGAACGCGAAAGCCTGACCGACCCGCGCTCTGGGCTGCCTGCGGGACGATTGATCGAAGAACAGCTGCGCCGCATCATCCGCGAGGAAAAATGGGCGCTGCTCGATGTCCGCATTAATAACTTCGAGCCGTTCAAGGATGTGTATGGTTTTGTCGCGGGGGATGATGTCGTCCGCTTTGCGGCGATGGTCATTGGCGAAGTGGTGGATGAACTTGGCACGACCAGCGATTTCATCGGTCATGCCGGCGGCGATAACTTCATCATTATCACCACGTATGAAGCCGCGACTCCCATCCGCCTGAAATTGAAAGAACGCTTTGCCACTGAGGTGCAGAGTCACTATAACTTTATAGACCGGCAGCAGGGATTCATCCAGGCGCCCACCGCCGATGGCGGCGTGGAAAAAGTCGGTTTTATGACCATTGCAGCGGGAATTGTTTCCCCAAGCATTAACTCATTTGCGGATATCCGTGAAATTACGGAACTCGCCGCAGAAGCGCGCAGGCAAGATGCCGCTGCTGCTCCCGCCTCATAACCATCTCGGTACTTAATCTAAGGTAGAAGTTTTCCATGTTTTCCGGGTTAGGCATTAGCCTTGCCGTCGTTGGATTGGTATTCATTGTGCTGGTTTGGGCTACATTGCGAATTTTGCCTCAGTCGCAAATGGCAGCCCAAACCAGAGTGACTCCCATTTCGATGCCTCAATCTTCAAATTCAAATGACGCTGTCATCATCGTCCAATCGGGCGGCAGGGTCGAATATATCAGCGCGCCTGCGCGTTCTTTTTTTGACCTGCATGAGTTTGAGCCTTATGATTTGGAACGCCTGACGCGGCGCGTGCGCCCGTCGGAAGATTTCCTTGACCTATGCGCTTCTCCGGGGCAAAAGCGCGTTTCTATTATGGGTAAGATTGTAGAAGTCACCTCGCATGAAGTGCCAGGTGAATTTCCTTTTATGCTGGTTTCTTTACGCAGTAAGGAACTCTCTCCCATTTTGGATCAGGGCAACGGCGCGTCAGATGAAATTCTGCGCGTGGTCACCGATTTCAGCCAGGCAATTGCTGTCAGCCTTGACCTTGAAACGACAGTCAAATCCATTTTGAATAATGTCAGCCGGCTGGTCCCCGCCGATGTATTAGAATTAAAATTATGGAACTCGGACGAGCAGGCGCTGGTTCCCTACCGGCTGAGCCAAGGCGCGGCATCGTCTGACAGTCTTTCGCGTTTCAAATCCACCCAATTTTCAAAGCTTACTGAACAAATCGTCGAAAAGCGCGACGCGGTTTTTATCCCTGACCTTCGCACCCGCGCTGACTTAATCGGCGGGCAAGACCCCCTTTCCATTCAATCTTATATCGGCATCCCTCTCATCGCTGGCGGCGAACTTGTCGGCGCGTTGGAAGTTGGGCAATCTGGCAGCGGCGTTTTTGGAAAGCATGACCTTGATTTGCTGTTGTTGGTTTCCGGGCAATCGGCTGTTGCCATTCGCAATGCCAAACTTTATGAAGACGAGCAGAAAAGGGCAAGTGAACTTGCCGGGCTCGCCAACCTTAACCAAATGCTTGGCTCTGTCCGTGATATGCAAGACCTGTATACAAGGTTGGTGGAAAGCGTTTCTCCCTTATTTGCCGCTGACATTGTTGGCTTTCTCCTTTATGATGAAGAAAGACGCTCACTGGAAGGTAAAGTTCCTTTTCACGGTTTGCCAACCCATTTAGTTGAGATGTATCGCGCTCCCGTTCCAGCGGGCAGCCCGGCTGAAGAAGTGGTGATGAGCCAGCAACCCGTCATCACAATGAATGCTTCCACTGACGGTACTTGGCGCGTGCTTGGGCTTTCTGATATTGCGCTTGCCGCAAGCCTGCGCGACAACGCGCTCATGCCATTGCTTTCTTCCGGTAAAATTTTGGGATATTTACAGGTTGGGCATCACCAGCGCGGCGCGGTTCCCTTTACTACAGAAGAAACCCGCTTGATGAATATCGTGGCAAGCCAGGCTGCCGCGATTGTTGAAAACGTGTTGCTTGTTCAACAGGCGCGCGCGCGCGTTTTGCGCGCCGATGCGCTGCGCCGACTTGCCAGTCTTGCCGGCTCTGCTGCTACGCTGGAGGAAATCCTCAAATATTCCGTTCAAGAATTGGCGCATCTCTTCCAAGCCGATTCTGGCGCTGTATTCCTCATGGATGAATCTCGCGGCGAGCTGCGTTTGCGCCGCGAATCCACTTATGGCGTGCCGGATGAAATGTTCTTAACCTTTACGCAAGTTTTTATTGACGACCCGACGTTTCACTACACGGTCACTGGAAGTCAAAAAACCTTCATCTCTGGCAGGTTGAGCGCGGAACATAAAATTCTGCCGGTTTATAGTTCGATTGCGTCCGCGTTGCGGATTGAATCAGCAATCGTTGTCCCGCTGATTGCGCGCGACCGCAGTCTGGGCGAACTGATGCTTGGCAGCCAAAAAATAGACCACTTTAACAACTTCGACCTTCAAGTCGCTTTGACCGTTGCCGGACAATTGGGGACGGCGGTTGAATCAGCAGCCCTGCTCTCACAAACCGACTTTTCCCTGCGCCGCCGCGTGGATCAATTAAGCATTATTTCGCGCATCAGCAGGGAGCTGGGCGCTTCGCTTGACCTTAAGCATTTGTTGAAAATTCTTCATGATGAATGTAAACGCGCAATGCACGCGGATTGCGCGTCTGTGACTTTGTTTGAAAATAACGCGTCTGCGGCTGACCCCGAAATTCAAATTATGTTGGGCTGCAAACTTGGGCGCGATATTACCCCGCTGGAGCAAACCATTCTCGAAAGCGGCGAAGCGCAGGTGATTGCAGATTACACAGAAGAGGGCATCTTCCCCCCGCATGACGGGGTGCGTTCTGCAATCATTGCGCCTGTTTTATATCAAGGGCATAAAATAGGTTTAATCAACCTGCACAGCAACCAGCCCGGATTCTTCACAACCGATTCCCTCGAACTTGCGGGGGCGATTGCGTTGCAGTCTGGGGTTGCGCTTCATAATGCCCAGAACTATAACGCCGAAAAAATAAGCGCGGAGTTTGTGCGCCGCCGCGCCGATACGCTTCTGTACCTTAAAGAAGCAATTTACAAACTCGACCAAAACAACTCGCTCGAACAAACCCTGCAAACCATTATCCATGCTGTCCGCGAGGCGAATTCCTTCCGCGTGGTTTTGGTCAGCATCCTTGAGCGCGAGGCTGGCATGATGCGCCGTATGGCTGCGGTGGGTCTCAATCAGGATACGCTCAACGACTTGCTGGCTCGCAAGCAGCCGCTTGTCTCCCTCCAACAATTGATGAAGCCTGAATTCAAGATTAGCCGTTCATACTTCATCCCTGTTGACCGCGCCCCTATGATCCCTTCGGACGTGCATTTTGTGACAGTAGAGAGCAGCGGCTCTCATGCGGCAAAATCTTCCAATGCCTGGGATGCGGATGATACGCTTCTTGTCCCGCTTGAAAATTCCGAAGGCGACCTGGTTGGCATGTTCAGTCTGGACGACCCCGAAAGCGGCTTAAGACCCGATAAGGCGACCATTGAATCCATTGAGGTTTTTGCTTCACAGGCTGCGTTCTTGATCAACACCACGCTTCAACGCGATGAATTGAACGCGAGTATTGAATCCCTTAAGTTTGGTTTGCAACGCCAGCAAAACTTGTTGGACGTTACGCGAAATGACCTGCCCATCCTGCTGCGCAAAGACCTTGAGCAAACCATCTCCCTCCATAATCTGGATCGTCGTTCGCAGCGTGTACGCGCAGGTTTGGCAATTACCGAATCTGTCAGCCGCCAGTTGGATGCAGCCTCTGCCTTGCTTGCGCTCGGACGCGAGACCCTCACACAACTAGAAATGTCAGTTGCGTTGATCGCTGAAAATACCCCAGAAGGTCCGCGCTTGCTGCATGTACTGGGTGGATTGCCGCGCGCGACCAATGTTGAATCGCTTTTTGGTCAACGCAACCCATTGCGTTCCTGCCTGCAAACTGGAAAGCCCATTCTTATCCCCAATTTGGATGAAGACGAAGAATGGCGCGATGTATCGCTGTTGACCTCACTGCGCGCCAAGGCTGTCATTTGCCTGCCCGTTCTTGTGGAAAACAAGGTGATTGCCGCGATGCTGGCTGTCAACCCAGAGCCTGTGCCTTCATTTACAGACGAAGATCGCCAGGTATATTTGCAGATTTCACAGCAGACTTCCGTTATTCTGCAAAATATTTCATTGCTCAACCAAACCCGCAGGCGTCTTGAAGAAGTTAACCTGCTGCTTGAATTCAGCCGATTGTTAACTGGTTTGGAGCCGGGTGAGATTGTCAAATCCTTGTTGGATAGCTCCCGCCGCGTATTGCAAAACGCGCACGCAGGCGCAGTGTTGCTATGGAACCCGCAGACCGAAACGCTTGTCCCGCAAGCTGTCTCAGGGTATGCAGATAACAACACGATGATGTTGATCAACTATCACATGGGCGAAGCGCTGCCCGGTATGGTGTTCCATAATAAAGTTGCGCGGCGCGTGGATGAAATTAACTTTGCCCACGATTACAGTCTCACGACTGAGAATCTTGCCATTTATCGCCAGGCAACGGGTGGACGTTTGCCGGTTTCAAGTTTGCTCATTCCCATCGTCGCTGGTGAACAAGGCTTGGGTTTGCTGATTCTCGATAACTTCAACGCCACCGCCGGATTCAAGCCCGACGACGAAGCGCTGCTGCTTTCGCTTTCGCAACAAGTTGCCCTCTCTTTGGACAACCTCCGCCTTGTGAAGGCAGCGCAAGAACGCGCGGGGTTGTTGCAATCCTTAAATGAAGTTTCAGCCTCCGTGACTTCCAGTTTGAGCAGCGACGAGCTGGTCAGTTCGATGCTGGATAAGTTGCAGCCCATCATCTCTTACGACACCGCCACCCTCTGGCTGCGCGATAAAGACCGCCTTACGGTCGCCTCTGTGCGCGGATTTTCTGACGCAGAGTCGCGCCTCGGTTTATCTGTTGCGGTATCCGACAGCGTGATGTTCAAGGAAATGGCGCAGACCGGGCGTTCTATTTTAGTGAATGACGTGCGTGAAGACGCGCGCTTCCCGCCTGTTGAAAATCCGCGTCTCTCCTGGCTTGGCATTCCGTTGGTTTCAAAAGGTGAATTGGTTGGCGCAATTGCAGTCGAAAAAGCGCAAGCGCATTATTATACAAATGAGCAAAAACAAGTCGGCTTGACGTTTGCCAGCCAGTCGGCGGTCTCTTTGGAAAACGCCCGCCTGTATGAAGACAGCGTTAACCATGCCAGCGAATTAACACAACGCTCGCAGCGCCTTGCCGCGCTGAATCGTTTCGCATCCGCTTTGACAGGGTTGCTGGATACAGAACAAATCATGAGCGTAACGGCAGAAGAGTTGTTGCGCGGTTTGGAAGCCCGCCGCGCCTCTGTTGTGACGTTTGAACGAGGTCAGGCGCATTGGAAGATTTCCTTCCCCCGCGCGCGCTATCCCCTGCCGCGCGTATTGCCTCACGCCCCAATCTTTGACCGCCTGCGCGAATCGCTCGGCATTTTCAATACGGATGATGTCCACAATGAGCCAGACCTTGCGCCCTTGTCTGAAATGCTCGGTGATGACCCCGGCGGCTTGACGGTGCTTCCTCTGGTTAGCGAAGGTCACCTTTCTGCGCTGGTGTTCATTCAACATTCCGGCGTGCTGCGTTTTGGCTCGAATGAAATCGAAGTTGCCCGCACCATTGCAAATCAGGCTACGATCTCTCTCGAAAACGCGCGCTTGTATCAATCCACTGTGCGGACTGCGGAGCGTTTCTCTGTCTTGAATGAGACCAGTTCACAGGTCAGCGCGAGTCTCGATCCCGAGCAGGTATATGCTGCTGTGCATAAAGCTGCCGAGCGCTTGATTCCAGTGGAAGCGTTTGTCATTGCCTTGCTTGACGCTGAAAAGCAAGAAGTTGATGTGGCGTATTTATTCGACCGTGACAGCCGTTATCCCAGCCAGCGCGTGCCGTTTGGCAAGGGACTCAGCAGTGACGTTATCAAGAGCGGTAAGCCGGTTTTACTCACCTCGCTTGAACAAATTAAATCTATTGATGCCCACGAATTTGGCGTAATAGAGCAAGAGACTCAATCCATCATTGCTGTGCCAATGATTTTGGGAAACCAAACGCTTGGGATGCTCTCGGCGCAAAGTTACCAGCCAAATATGTACACAGAAGAAGACGTGCAAATCCTCGGAACGCTGGCGAATCAGGCAATTGTCGCCATTCAAAATGGGCGGCTGTTTGCCGAGACGCAGAACCTTGCCGCGCAGATGGAAGCGCGCGTTATTGAACGCACAGCGCAATTACAGCGCGAGCAGCAAACCACCGAGACCTTGCTGCACATTCTCACCGAAGTTTCCTCCAGCCTCGACCTTGACCGCGCGCTTAACCGTACCTTGTCCCTGTTGAACGAAGCGATTGGCGCGGAACAAGGCACCATCATGCTGCTCCACGCGGAAGATAACCTGCTGCATTACCGCGCAGGCTACGGTTATCTTTCGAATAAGACCGAATCAAACAGCCGTGGATTTACCCTGCGCGTTGGCGAAGGGTTGGCGGGCTGGGTTGTCCAAAACCGCGAATCTGTTTTGGTGGATGATTTGTATGATGACCCGCGCTGGGTTCGCAGCGCCGGCGCTTCGGGCTTGGATCATCGCAGCGCCATCGTTGTCCCCATGCTTGTCGGTGAAGACGCAATTGGCGTTCTGATGGTCTTCCATCGCCTGCAAAACTTCTTTAGCGCGGAAATGCTCAACCTCGTTAAGGCGATTGCCAGTCAAGTCGCTGTGGCGATCAACAACGCGCACCTGTACGAATTAATCCGCGACCAAGCAGAGCGGCTTGGACTCATGCTCC